>CAZLLU010000020.1:0-15229 GCA_964560855.1 uncultured Candidatus Peribacteria bacterium
CGTTATTCAATTCTGTAGATCGAGTAGATCCTACAATGCTTCCGATAGGAAGATTGCCAGTCCCTGTAGTGCTTCCAGACGTTGTAGTTCCTGTAGTGCTTGTGCTTGATCCACCACCGCCTCAACCGCCGCCACCTCAACCGCCACAGCTGTTGATAGAGCATGACCCGTAGGTATATGCTCATGAAAGTGTTCATCCATTACATGTTCTTATTTGAGAAGTACAAGTAGATCAGCAAGCAACAGATGATGTTTGGTATGCAGTAACAGAAGATCATGAGCTGATTGTTCCTCATCGAGGAAGTGTACACATACCTGTAGGTGGAGGTGTTACTATACATGAGTTATAATTATATCCAACTGCTGATGGAGAGAGTACTCCCACTCATCCGATAACATTGCAGGTTACGAATATTCATCCACATGATCCTGTATAAGGAACAGTAGATGCTTGATACACGGTCATGCTTTGTCCGTTATATAATGTTGTTCCTGCAATAGAACATGATCCTATGACGGGTGTACACATAACTCAAATACCGATTGATCCTCAACCACATAAACATTGTCCTCCGACTGCTCAAGTAGGGCAATATTCTGTAGGATTACAAACGTTTGCTTCTTCTACTGAATCATATGCACAAGGTATACCACAGGTATCACCTGATCAGATAACACCAGGAATAGTGTCTTCACAATAACAGTTTGATTGTGTGCAGGTATCACCTGGATCACACACATATGCTTCCAATCATCCATCATAGACGCAAGCGGCTTTCACAGATGAAAGCAATGAGACTATCACGAGAGGAAGAAAAAGAAATTTTAAATGTTTCATGGCGATAGATATGTGAAAAGTAAAACAGTACATATAACTATATATTTATATTTTATAACAATTTACTAAATAATGTCAAGAGTATTTTTAGTTTATAATTAATCAGGCGTGTGAAGTTGAAAGAGCTCATGAAAAGCCAAAAAACAAAAAATTCCACCCGGGTGGAATTTTTTGCATATATGTAGAGGGTTATTCTATTGTTTGTAGATATCCAATACTTTGGTGAATTCGCCTGCACCTGGAGGTAATGAGTTCCATAAGCTTGGGCTGTACTCGATGAGCAATGCTGCACCATTGAAGATATCATTTCTTCTCGCTGCTTTGATAGTAGGAGTTGAACCAGCTTTGGTAAACCGTTTATTGAGATTTGATCTTCTGGATTCAACGATATTCTCTATGCCGTCTCCGATCAGGATTCCTTTGACCTGGAGATTCCCATAGGTACACCGATTGAGTGTGAGAGTATCGTTCTGTAATGCAGGGACCCTTCACTTGAATCCTTCATCCGTCACGAATATTCCCTTGACGATCTGTGGAGCAGGACATCTGTCATTACCGACCATATCATCAGATTTATCAAAGGTGATAGTTCCGCCATTGACGAGGAACATGCCGTTGTAATCGACGTTGCCCTTGATTACGAGATCGATATTCTTGGTGATGATAGTAAATGGTGAAGTGAACTTTTTAAGGTTCTTGAGCTGAATAGATGATGATCATCCATTGGATTCGAGGATATAGATTTTTTGCTGAGGAACAACTTTGACGGTGATATCTTCGCCTTCAAATGCTGTTCATTTCAATGAGCTCTGAGGAACCGTGATAGCTAATTTATCGTATTTATTGATGAAGGTCGTCATCAATGCATCTACATCGCTTCCGCCATCATATTCGGATTCATCAAGTACCATGATATCTTCGAGATCTGTTGTGGAGATAAGGTCTTCTCCATCGAGTGTCTGATATCATTCGAGTTTGATATTTGTTGCTTTAGGTGTAATACCGAATGAGCTCTTCTGTGCGATATACGGCTGGGTTACCGTAAAGTTGACACTACAGATGCTTCCTACAGCAGTCTTATGTTCTTTGTTTTCTCCATCACAGTACGTATATTCTACTTTATCCAAGACGAGTTTGTGTTCTCCGAGGATGCCATTATCGAAATCGCTTTGATCGATATAATATTTCCCGAATGCATTGTCTAATGATCGCATCTGATTTTGCTTGTCGAGGAAGTATTTGAACAATGCTTTACCATTCCGATTGTCTTGATCGCATGGCATAGACACGGAAGTATAGATAGGATCTTCTTCGTTATTGGATTCACCATTGTATATCTTGAAGGTACACATGATGCTATCTTGGAGAATAGTTCCATCTGATTGATTATTACAGCTTGCTACATCTTTGATATTTTTCTTGTTTTCGAGTGTCCATCGGAAAGGAAGGATCTCTCATTTCTGGATAGAGATATTCATATTGCTGATGTTGAAACATCCTGGTTCATTGATGGCGTTGTCGTTGAGCGTACAAATATTAGAACATGTGTCGTTATTGGTATTGTTTCCGTCATCACATTCTTCATATCCTTCTCTTGTTCCATTTCCACAATCACCGAGCAGTCATTCATCGACTACAATCTCTTCCTGGCAAGCAGGGCTTGTAGCATCGTCGACACGGCATTCTACATCATATGTCTGTGGAATATCATCATCGTCATACGTACAGTTATGCTCGAAGATATGCGTAGGTTCGTCAGATGTATATTCTTCGCCGTTGCCACAATCGATAGTGATTTTAGCTTCGACATTATTTGTCGTTTCACATCTGAAATTTCCTACGGCTTCTCCATCTTCATCTACGATGAGTACAGGTCAAGCTTCTGATGTGAGATCTTCACAAAGTCCTGCGTTAGGCGATGCTGAGATTGGTGAACAAGCGTTGTTTCCGACTATACATTGTGCGTTTCCTACAAAGCCTTCATCGTATTCACATGTTCCAACGAGTGATGATCAGAATCAAGAGACATTAGTTCCGTTGCCACAATTGATGGTGATCGGTGTAGTTGCAGCGGTGTCATTTCCAGTACACGTATAGGTGATTTTATATCCATCGTTTGTTGTAATAGGAGCTTCTCCTCTCATGGTTTGACATGTAGGTGAAGTGATTGGAATATTTACTGAACTGCATGATTGTCCGGTAGTCATTCCACCGAGCGAATTAGGATATTGATAGTTGATGCATGCGAGATTGACGATAGCATTTGTTCTGAGTACACATACGCCTTGTTGATTCTCACAAACCTGTCCGCTATAGAGGACTCAAATATTTCCTTGTGTATCACATTGTTCATCTCTTGTAAGTACACCATCTCCACAAATGATCGGTTCAACGATTCTTACGGTATTGCTGATCGCAGTATTTCCCGTATTATACGTGATATGAGGGGTAATGTTGAATCCAAGATAATTCTTTGGACCGACGACTCCGGTGAAAGTGATCGTATTGGTTTCATCAATATTTATCGTGTTGAGTGTCCCATTGAATGATCAGATAGTCACAAAGCTATTCAATCCTGAGATAGAAAGGGTAGCGTTGTTTGCTACGATATTTCCACTATTACTATAGGTGATAGTGAGTTGTACGATATCGCCGCTATATGCTTGGATCATTGTGCTTGTACCTGAACCATAAGGTGCATTATTGAGCTGAGGGCTAGTGAGATTAGTTGCAGCAACTGTGACATACACATTCTCTCTGCCTTGGATCATTCCTGTAGCAATAGCTGTATTGTTTCCTGTTACACTTTCAGAACTTGTCGTAGTGATAGTGGCGGTATTTACAAAGGTATATCCTGATGCTAAATTAGCATTGAAAGTACCGGTGAGTGTGATAGTTCCACCACTTCCTGCGGGGAGCGATCCGATAGTAAAATTTGT
Organism: uncultured Candidatus Peribacteria bacterium; assembly: GCA_964560855.1. Lineage (GTDB taxonomy): Bacteria > Patescibacteriota > Gracilibacteria > Absconditabacterales > Absconditicoccaceae > CAJBLF01. The sequence continues at coordinate 3,778 of CAZLLU010000020.1, forward strand.
AGTAGGTAAAGAAACGTTACCGTTCATGGTATCATTGATAACGACGTTATTAGCATTTTGTCCGCCATTGTTTCCATAGGTGATGGTATATACAACCTGATCGCCAACATGGTATCCGGTGAATGGAGCGAGTGTTTTGGTTACTCGTACATTAGCAGCGGATTTGACGATACCTGTAGCTAATGCGCTGTTGTTGCCTGTCGTATATTCAGGTGTCATAGCTGCAGCTTTGGCGGTTTGGTTGAATGTTGTACCGACTGCAAAATTCTGTGTCATAGGAGCATTCAACATAATCGTCATTATCTGGCCTGGATTGAGATTAGTAAGATATGAGCCGCTCCGGACGAAGTCCGCAGGGTAGGTGATGTAGCTGTATGTATGAGGCGTACCATTGAAGGTAGCTGTCGGAGCATATAATGTAGAGATAGGAAATGTACTGATAAAAGAGATACCTGTCGCTGCAGCGGATCAGATATTCTGTAGAGTGATAGCATATGTTACCACATCTCCGGAAATGCTTGGATGATTACCGGTGAGTATATTAGTTACTTTAAGATCAGAAATAGGAACAATAGTTGCAACTGCTGATGTGAGGACATTAGTTACTTGCATATCCGTTCCGAATATGTTTTGTACATTCATAGTAGAAAATGATCGTACGGTTGTATTCACTCTAGCAGTAATCGTTATGGAGTAATTGCTGTTTGCAGGAATATAGAAAACCGGATCGTGCTCGATACCCAAAGGCAGAAGCGAATCATTTGCTGGCGTAAGCGTTGCGTTCTGATATATGACATCATAGACAGCAGTTTTTGGGAGCACGTGTTTGAGATACACAGCACCAGTGCCGTTATGTCCGGTAATCGTGAAAGTTACGGTAGAACCGGAAATAGCTGCCTGCGTTGCAGGAGTAATATTCACGCTATCCACATCTGCGTTAGTGAATCCTATAAATCATAGGAATCCGATGATGGTGAGGTAAAGAAGCTTTTTCATTTCCATAACGATAATAGTTTAAAACAAGGGTGCTTATTTGATCGTTGCATTGATAGTGATCTTACCGCTGCCATTAGGTGCAAGCGGAGTATTGACTAACCAGCGGAGCAAAAGTCCTCCGAGGTCAGGTGTTTGTGTTGTAGGCATAGGGCTTGCTGCAACAAAGTTCAATGTTCCTGGCCGATAATCCACGATTTCGAAGTTAGTGATCGTTGCAGTACCGTTATTCTGATACAGTAATTCGAATACTACAGGATCACCTGAATTCGTTCCGTAAGAGATCAATCTCTTCTCAAAAGTTATCGTAGAGCTCGGTGTCGTAGATACTTGGAATTGCAATGGATTAGCAACTCCTGATTGTGATTTTCCATTTAGGGTATATGTCATGCTTGCATTGTTTATGTATGTACCAATACATGATGCGTCATTGAGAATATGTCATGTCAGATGGAGATACATAGTTTCTCCTGCGGCTAATGCTTCATTGGATTGCCATTGGAATGGATCGATAGAAGAGAGTACCGTGAGTGGTTTGCTTGAAGAATATGAAGTATCAAGCACTATACAAGAAGTATCAGGCCGGTTGTCTGTGATAATGATGTTGCTCATTGGATTAGCGTTGTTGTTGGTAACCGCAATAGTGAACGCTGCATCTTCTCATAGATAATATGATGACTTATTGGCTGTCTTGACGATCGGAGCATTGATCATTGGAATATCCAACCTAAATCCTGCACCATGGTGTTTCATAATTCCATCAGCTTCTATATATCACCGGTTGATGGTGCTTTCATTGAGATATTCTGATCTCACTCTTCCTGCTATCATCATATATCCTGCTTGCCCTGGAGCGAGCGAGAATCCTGAATAGATGACGCGCTGGTAGAGTCCGAGCATGCCGGTAGAAAAGTTATATGGAGGGTTTACTCCGAATAGGCTGCTGCTGACGTATTCCAACGGTAGCGGAAGTGTATCTGAAAGAATGATATTGTCGATGGTTCATGAACTGTTATTACTGAAATTCACTCTGAACGTTACGAGATCGCCTTGATTATATACGATGTCTGTCATGAGTTCTTTCATAATATTCAATCCATCATTTTTTACTTGGATAGTAGTAGAACAAGAAGTCCCTGATCCATTGTATCATAGAAGATTCATCGTGTACGTAGTAGTCTCTGTAGGAGTGACGACGATACCCGTATGTATCCAGCTAGGATAGACAAAATTAAGTCCTGTGATCATAGGAGTAAGTGTAGCCAATGCGGCATAATTATATGAGATATCGATAATAGCTGATTCTCAGATATTTATTGTAGGAGTAGAAGTAATCAAAGAACATGTAGGAGGGACGTTAGGCAATACCTCCAATACTCATGTACATGAGAAGTTTTCTATTTCTGTAGATTCATAGGACATGCCTTGTCCTTGAAGGCTGAATGTAAGGTTTCATGTAGTGTTAGGTTGCGCCATAGCGGATCCGTTATAATCCGTGAGTCCTATTGAATATGGTCGACCTCATCCTACTCGAACATTAGGATGTCCATACAAATTAGCATTTACAAATGTTCCTCCCGTGATATTCCATGCGACAGATACCATCTGTCCAGATATGATACTATTAGGGGTAAGGGAAATTGTACAGGAAATATGATTTTCTACTTCAACAGTAGTGGAACATACTGCAGGTTGTGTGCCAGTATCTCCTTGTACGGTCAAGGTATATGTTGTTGTACTATTGATGGTGTCTGTAGCTATACCGCTTCGTGTAGGATATGTGAATGAAGAGAATCCAGAGGCGCTACTTGGTGTGAATGTCGCGCTAGTACCGCTTGCGTAGGATGCATTGAGCGTGATCGTATCTCCTGCTGAAGCGCTTGTGGTGTTTGCTGAAAGCGTACAAGAAGCTCAATTGCTTGGGCCTTCTGTACCTGTACAGTCGATCTTACAGTGACCAGGAGTTCCGTTGAGTTCTCCATCATCACAGACTTCATCAGGTTCTAGAGACCATGAGTGCCGTTCTATCATATCACCATCTACTTCGATACCTTCTGTATCTTCATTATCGATTACACCATCTCCACATCTTGCGATATAATAATTTGTACATGATGTTTTTGGTGTGATTTGTGGATGAATCTTAACTTTTAATGTTCCATTTTTTGGCGTAAATGAAGAATTCGCGAGTTTATAATAATAACTGAGTGTCTCTCCAGCAGCATTTTGGAGTGCAGCTCTTTCATTGTTTTTGGTGATGATCTGTCCTGCGATTTCATCTCTATCCATAGTCATTGCTCATCAAGAGAAGATAGCGCCAGTAGCTTCAACCGTCAAAATATTTGAACTATCAGATTCAAAAGAAGCGGAAGGAACAAAGTTTGCTACATACGGAAATTTTAGCGTACCTTGGAAGAGCGACTGATTGTATACTATCACATTGGTGACGGTTTTGTCAAACACATAGTTTACCGTACTCTTTGGCTGTCATACACGAAGATAGACAGGTGATTTTTCGTAGAATACAAGATTCTGCTCGATATCACAGCTACCATCGTATGGGGTGGTTTGCCACTCAATAGGCCTCAATTCAGTTGCACTCGCAGGAACGTCAGAAATGGTGTTCCCTGCGAAAGAGGTAGCTCACATTCATAAGATAAGCGAAAGAACTACGCTAATCTTGATGTGTTGTTTGCTGGTAAATTTCATGATGTAGTATGTAATAGTATAAATATAATAGTATGAATAGATAAGGTGGTAAGTATATTACTCGTTGATGAACACTTCAACAAAGGCTTCCGTGAAGTTATCGAAACAAATAGAACTACAGAACATTGTTTCACTATCTAAGTTGTACATTCCATCAGGATCATTAGGGTCGTTTCCATCATCACAGGTCTCAAACATCTCATCTGTTCCGCTAAGATAGGTAGGACCATAATAAAGACCATTTCCGCTGAGTACTACTGTTTCTGATGATCCATCATTGATGATTTCATCTCCACAGAAGAACCCTCCTGCTCATGTTCCTGTACACGTTTCATTACAATATCCTGCTTGTCCATTGAGCTCTCCATCATCACAGACTTCACCCGTGAATCAATCGTTTATCCATTTCCCTGTAGAGGAGTATGTATCGATTTCTCCATCTCCACATCGATGCATTTGATAATTCTTACATGTTTCAAGGCTAAGAAGTGGTGATCGCCGTCTTTCATCAGTAGTCCATTCAAGATAATCGGTAGTGGTTAATCAATGGAAATCATTTCCTGAAGCTACGATATTGTATCGATATTTTGGTGTAGGAGGATGTGCAAATCTGTATCCTACTGCTTGAGAATATTTGTAACTATAGATTATGCTTACCGTGTTGGATGCTCATGTGATGAGCGGTCTTTCAAAATTTACTCTGATATTGTTGGTATCGATTCCTCTTACTCGTTGATTGTAAGGGAATACCCATGATGCTTTATAGAAAGTGGAATTGTCCATAGGAGTATAATTTGTACTTCAGAAATCTTTTTTACTCAGAACATTATCGTCTGAAGCAAAGTAGTATACTTTGGTAGCATTCAATGCATTGGTGGTGTTTCCTGACAAAAGGACTGCATGGTAAGCCGGAGGATTCTGTACAGGAAGTCTGAAATTACTCCTGAGATAGAGAAAATAATCCGGGATCAAATCAGCATCATTATCTTGATCAAGATAGAGATCGGATTTTGCACTACATGAGTAATTAGGCGCGCTCATAGTTGCTATAGGGAAAAACGTTGCAGAGAGTCATGCTCGTGAGAGCACAGCAATCAGCAAGAGCATCATAAGCTGTTTTATTACCTTTTGTTTCATTTGTGGAATTAAAATAAATAAATTTGTCGCTATGTTTTTATTCTTGTTGGTTGAATCCTTGATTATCATTACTACCTTCATCACCTTCACCACCTTCTCATCATGTCACTGATTCATTAGTATTTGATGATTCTGGACTTTCTCATGGAGTAGCTTCTCATGTATGTTTCTTGAAGAGTCCGCTGAGTGCCGCAGATAGGGTAAGGTCGTTTTGTCTAGCTGATATGTCGTATTCTGCGTTGACGGTTTGGGTCTGTATTTGCATCTTGGATTTCTTTCATAGGATTTCTCCGTTGATGGTAGTCTCTTTTATTCCTCAATGTATTTGTTCATAGATTGTAATACTGTTGATGATAGTACCGATAGATTCGTTGGCACATTCTCCCAAAAGATAGAAGTAATATTGCAGGTCTAATTTAACTATTTTACCTCAAATGTCAATGGTTTGGTACTCTCAAGAGAATAGTGATTCGAGATGTTTTTCTTCTAGGGCTATTCCGTAATTTGTTAGTTGGGAATTAAGTTTTGTTAGGATTTTTTGTTGATTCATTTTATTAGCATTGAGATTGTTGACAAACCATTCTTCAGCTGCAGGCAAATCTGTTTTGTTGATTTCAGCCATAGATTTGGTTCAGTCTCATTTGCTTAATATATTTGTTGCTCATAAGGCAGTCATAGAATATTTTCTACCGTCTCAATTTAGTCTATAAAATGCAGTGAAACCAATAAGGTTTTCCATTGTTTGACGTGTGAGTTTGTTTGTGCCTTTCAGAAGATCCCTTATAGTACTCCTATAATCTGTAGTAAGAGGATATGCTGTTCTTTCGTCAGGTCATAACATTTTTTTGTAGATATCTTTTCTTCCGTTTACCGTAGCAGTTAGATTAGCTCCATCATTTATTCCATCAGTCAGGTAGATAATATACGAGAAGATAGCTTTAAATTTATCTACGATGAAAGCTCTATCTGCGTCAGTAAGCGTATTGCTTTCTATGAGGTTTTTTACCTCAGTAAGATTTGCATAATTACTATTTTTTTCCAATATTTTGATAAGCGTAGTATATGCAGCGTTATAATCTGTAGCATTGATAAACTCATCTAATCAGGCATCGACTGCACTTTCCATAAATTCTCTATATAATGTGTTGTTGTAGTAGTCATCAAAGATAGAGAGTGTTCTTTCTGTTGCCTCTGTAAAAGGTTTAGTGAATCTATCTTCTGGTTTTAATATGTCTGTAGTATTGATCTCTACGGCTTCTGCGTAATTTTCATTGTTGATTGCTACAGTATTGTTTGCGTTTACCTTTTCTTGAGTGATGTAGTTTATTTCCATCTTATCAGAAGGTGCTGCTTTGTCATATCAAGTGATTGATACTTTACCATCAAGATCTTCCGTGAAGGTAAGTGTTCCTACAGATATTTTTTTGCCTTGAAGGTCTAGGTCTGCAGGAATAGTAGCCAATCCTTTCTTGAGAGATCCATCCGCATCGAAGAATCAGAGAATGATATCTTTTTTTGTGTTGAGTTCAGGGTCATTTGAAACAAATTCTTTGATCTCTGTATAACTCATCTCTTTGTAACGAGCAGTTTCCATATTTCCTAGTGTAGGAACATTATCAGCTGTGTTACTTGTGTTGCTAGAGAGTTTAGTCATATGGTCATGGACGTCTTCCTGTCCTATCATAAGGAAAGTCTCTACCTCATCTCTCTTGATGTCACGAGATACGCGGAGTGAAGTGTTGCTGAGAGTAATCTTTTTTCCATCAAAGGAGAAATCATTGTTGGTCAAAGCGGATTTAGAATAATACGCGTTTATATATTGTGTAGGATCTTTTCAGTCGATATGTGTGATTTCGATTTTGTCTTCTACTATCTTCACTTCGAGAAGTTTTTCATTTGGATTGAGCTCTTTCTCAAGATATTTCGCTATTGCTTCTTTGTTTCCTGATTCGATAAGAAGTTCCTGATCTTGCGCTCAAATACCTCTTTCTATCATAGTGTAATTTCTCACACCTTTTCCATGTGCATCTTCTGCATATGAAGTCTTCCGTGTCGAGAAAGTGAACATACCGGTGACCACACCTGTAGCTGCACCGACCAATGTTCCCCATCCTGGTATCACACTTCCGAGACTTGCTCCGACACCAGTTCGCATAAGGATATTTGCGAGGCTTGCTTTCAAGCCGAATCTTGTAAGCTTGAGTGTACCTGTAAGTTGTTCGTATGCTTTTTGTTCGATAGCGTTCTCATGGAAAGCATCGATGAAGGTCATATACATATATAATAGTATTTTTTTTTGGAGATCCGGATTGTTTTCGTTATTTCTGATAAGCTCAAATATTCATGTCATTTCCATTTCATCTCCCATCTTATCCACCATATCGAGAAGGAATTCTTTGTTCTCTTTGATATCTGGATTTTCGGAAGAGGTGATCCTATCTCTCATGATCTTATTGAATTCGTCCCTGTTCTTGCAGATGTCTAGGCGAGTGTTTTCTGGATAAGAGAAGAGGACTGACTTCATGAGTTTGTCATAATATCTTGCTTTCTGTTCGATACCAGCAGGAAAATCTCTTTCTGCGGAAAGTCAAAGATAGAGTCATCGATCTCGTATGCTATTCAAATTGACGCCAGTCTCTACGCCGATCCTATTTACTGGTATTGGTTCTTTTGTTGTGAGCCTTTTTGCCTTTTGTTCATTGATTTGTCGTGCTTTTCCGACACCGATATCAAAAGTTAATGGGAACATTCCCTTCAAGAGATTTTCAAGATCCAATCATCCAGATATATGTTCGATGGTTTTGTCTCCGAGGTCATCACTAAGTGATTCTCGATGTACGGATGCACCTATGACAGGCTTGTTATTTTCTGATATACCAACACCGACATTGATAATCGTTCTTTTGGATACGAAAGCCTTCAATGCTTTTTTCGCTTCCTTTTCATTGATTGTTCCATCAGGTTTGTAGAAGCTATATCTGAGACCAAATTTTGTTCCAGAGAACATATCGGCAATTGCTTTGCCAGGATATTTTCCAAGTCTCAAATAGATAAGATCGGTGACATAATTGATAGCTTTGATCGTATTGTATGTACAGGTATTTCTTACTCCATTCAATGTATCCTCATCAAATATTTGCTGGAGATTGTCTGAATTAAAAAATTCATTTGTAGAGGTGTTTGCTTTCCCTTTTATTTCATCAAGATATGCTTCATCTTCTCCTGTAGAAGCGAAAAGAATATCATAATTTGGTAGATCTGTTCATGTGATATTAGTATAGCCTTCATTAAGATCGAGATTTTTGTTGATTAGATTAAGCTGTTTTTCTCGATCAGAAAATATTCCATCAGAAGTTTGTATGTTAGCGAGGATGTTGTTCTGAATTTCTTTTTTGTCCAAGAATAATCGAGAGAGATCTTTTCCTTCATTGAGCTGTTCACCGACGGTCTTGAGGTATCCCTTGATGTCAGCTGCAGAGCTGAGATTTGTCTCAACTCACTTGTGTGTATAGGTGGTATTTTTCATGAACTCCATGAATTCAACCATAGTGATTTGTCCGTTATCTTTTGTTTGCTCCGTGATGAAGATTTCTATAGCATTTTTAAGATTATCGTTTTCTGAAGCAGTACTGCATGCAAGCAAAATGTTCTTGATAAGATTAGATGTTTCAGGTCCATCTACGATGATTTTTTCTTTTTCAGAATCTCAATCGATATTTCATCGTTCTGTAGTTGCATATTGCAAAAAGTTCGTGTAGAGCTGTCCGCCCATCACGCTTCATGTATCTCTACGTTTCTTGTTCTGTTTATCTCTGCCGATGATGTCAGTGCTATTGACGATACCATCACTATCAAAATCACAGAGGAACATAAATACTCTGTATGATGCGTCATTTCATTCATCATCTTCCAGTTGTAGATGTCTTAGCATTACATCGTTGTTGTATGCTGCAGTGTAATCCATATTCTTGGCAGCATCGCCGACGTCAGCCAATCTTTCGAGTGCATCCCAAAATTCATGCTCGTTAGTCCCTTCTACGGCGGTTATGATGAGGTCAGCGATTTTGTCGGTGTCCCTAAATATTCCTTTGCTGTTATATTTTTTTGTCTTGATGAAATTTTCTTTGAATACATCCTTGAATTCTTTTTTGAATGATTTGATGCCGGTATCTGTCCAGACATAATCTCAATCCTCACCGACATCACAATTCTTGATGACGAGATCAAGGAGACTAGAGCTTTTGTTATCTGTATTATGCTCTTTGGCATAGGTCATAGGATCGAGCATTTCTTCAAGGATTTCTGTCAAGTCATCCCAATTGATGCCTCTGATGTCAGCTTTTTCAAAAGCTTCCGCCATATCCTCATTGAGTATTCCAAGGATAGCCGTGTTTTTATCTTTGTTGTTGCTCCTATAGGTATTGACGATACCTGCATCTCTGAGCTCTTTATTGCTCATCCTTCCGTCTTGGTTTTCATCGAACTCTGTAGTGAAATCGTAGTAGGTATAGGATTCTATCTCTGTCGAATTAAGGTCGCTAGGATTGATATAATGTTCAATCTCTTTTTCTTTTTCTCCATTGTTTTTATTTGTTTCACCTGCTTCATTTTGATTTTCTTTCGTTATGTTGCCAGAGCTAGTAACTTCATCTCGGAGATTGTTCAGTTCGAATTTATAGTTTTTTAGAGCATTTTTGATTTCATTGTTTTTGATTTCATCTAGCTCTTTTTGGTATCTTGAGGAATCGATGACATAGTTTGCAAGCGCATTCAATTTGTCGCGATTTCATGTCATAACGATATTTTCTATGGTATCGGAGAATGAGCTACCGTTGACGGTAATCGTTATATTTTTTGTCCAATCGTTGGACAATACTCAATCAAACCGTTTTTCAACAGCATCATTGATGGCAGCGAGTTTAGTATCAAGGTTTTCTTCTTCGGTTACTTTCAACTTTAGATTGGAAAGTTCGTTTTTGGTAATATCTATGACATTATCTTCATGGATATACTCCACCGTCTTGTCTCTTTTCTCACTATTACTGATGGTTGCTTTTCCCATACAATCGAGTTTTTCTCGAAATAAAAGTTTACACATACAATAGTACTCAGAAAAAAAAATTTTACCCAATTTATATCCCTTTTGGAGATATTTCAGATTCCGTTTTATTGAAAATGATATATAATAGGGAATAAAGGGGAAAAGAAGAAAATATATGATCTGTACGAAGGAAAACTTTTTAGCAAAAAAAAGAAAAAAAAGAAAAAAAGAGTATGCTATGATCTCTTTTTTTGTGTGATTAGCCACGGATCGGGATCGAACCGACGACCTCACCCTTACCATGGGTGCGCTCTACCGACTGAGCTACCGCGGCATTTACTTGGAATGTGGATTGCTTATACCAAAAAGAGAAGAAAAATCAATGATTTATGAAAAAAGACGACGTCGAAGCATCGCCTTCTTTGTTTTTTCCAGAAATGGTATCTATCTAAAGAACTTCAAAAAATCTTTGAGTCATCTGATTTCGTTTTGGTTCGTCGTAGTTTTTTCTTCCGCTGCTGCATGTGTCGTTTCTTCATCGATCATAGGGGTGGTATCTTGGGGCTCATAAGGTTTGAGGATGAAAAACTTCTTGAGATCTTGCAAGAGCATCCTGAGCGAAGTGCTCACAGAAGTAGCAGGTGAGGTGGTGACCGTAGTCCCTGTCTTTGCTGCCGTTCATGGAGCAGAAGTTGTAGGCTTTTCAGGTGCAGCTGCATGAGAAGTAAAATCTGATCTACTGACGAGGGAGAGATCATTTTTGATCGTATCAAATGCTTCGATAACGAATGACAGCATCACTTTGCTTCCTACAGGAGGCAGCAATCCTATCTTCTTGATTTGTGCGACATGCTTGGTATATCGAGGGGTTTGAGAATTAAGTTCAAGATTGTATTTTCCGTCATAGATTGTCCTAGAGAGTACTGCTGCAAAATCTTTTTCGTTGATGTAGAGTAATGGATCAAAATTGATTTTAATCGCGATTCCATCCTTATGGACACCCATAATATTGAGCATGCATGCATTAGTGATTGCTTGCTGTTCGGTTTTTGAAAGATGTCCGATATCATTAAATTCGCATGGTCTAGTTCTATCTGGTTCGAGTCCAAGAACATCTATTGCAAATGTGCTTGCAAGCTGAGCCATATCTTTTCTAGTGATAGGTTTATCAGTTGATGGTGCAGTATGCATAGGTGTTGATGGAGCTGCACATGTTCCATCATAATAGCTTGGTGAGAGATCTTGTCCATTACAATCATCTTTATGTAATCCTCAACCGCCTCATCATGAAGTTCTGTTTGAACAATTCATCACTAGAGTACATGAAGGGGAACAACTAAGATTTCATTGATTGTATCAATAATCTGCACATGTTTTTCCATTGAGATTAGTTCCATCACATGCCTCGGTGTCTTCGATGATATTATTTCCGCAGGTAGTTCATGAACATTCAGGCTCCAATGGATCACAGATAGGTTTATTGTAGATATCATTTCCCAACGTACATTTTTCATCGTTACAATCACATGCATCACCTAACGGATCTCTATATTCTGTCCTGGTATAGGAAAA
>CAZLLU010000021.1:0-15125 GCA_964560855.1 uncultured Candidatus Peribacteria bacterium
AACTCGTCGCTATCTGACGTATGGCAGATTAGTGACGAGTTGTGGTAGGTAAACTGATATTACTTCTGTGCTCGGACGACTTTCTGTTCGCCGTTGATCTCTTTGAATTCTTTCGCTTTGACTTTGATCTTATCACCGATGTTGTAATATTTTTTCCGTTCAACTCCGGCAGGTGCGACGATGAAATTCTTATGCAGCAATCATTCGACTCCTTTGACGGTAACGAACATGCCGTAGTTATACATCAGCTTGATGTAGCCGTCATATTCATGACCGAGTCTGATATCTTTGATGCTGAAGGTGCCGTTGTCGTGAACGATTTCTCCTTGGTAGGCAGGCGTTTTTTCGATTGGCGATTCAGGAGCTTTTGTTGCGGTAGCAGTGGGTGCAGATATATTTTTTTCTTTCTCTATTTTCGCGATGTTCGGACAAAATTTGAAGTAGCTTTGATTCTTTACCCCTGCTTGCTTGTAGATGTCACTCAATTGTTCGAGGGTGCGTTCTTTCTTTCCTATCCAGATCATCAATGGTCCATTGTTTTCTATCATGATTGTTTGGTGCTGGTAGATATCTACATGGACCGGTATTTCTGTCTCTTTTCCGAAACTTACTTTACCGCCAATTTCGTATTTGAGATTTGCTTGATCTTCCAATCCTTTTGGCTTGCTGTATCGCACTGCTTTGTGTGAATAAAACTCAGTATCGAAAATGATTGCATCTGGTTCTTCGCCGTCGATAGCGAATTCCGTAAAATATGATGCATGTTGTTCGACAAACATATCATGTAAGTTTTCTACTTCTTCTTCTGTGATGCCCAATGATTCCAATCTCGCTTTTTCCATGATTTTCTCTTGAGCTGAGAATGTCTTGTTTGATCGGGCTGCCATGAGTTTTTCGAGCTGACCTCTTTCCATAGCATATCTCTGTCTTGATTGTTTCCTTACTTTATCGATGAGTTCGAGTGATCCTTCTCCTAATTTTATCGGAGGCAATGTCTTCATCGAAAATGGATCAGATGAAATTCCATCGATCATCAGTCTGGTATAGGTCGTATATTTCGGCAAGGAGATGAGATCATTGACGGTCGCCATATTCTTGAATTGCCCGGTGACGATATCTGCATCGTCTTTACCGAGCGTAAATGCTACGGTCGTACCTACGTTTCCGAAGATAGCATCTTTGGTTTTTTCATCCAACTGTGCGGTATATTGGTTTGCTACGATGAGCGCTAATTTATATTTTCTTGCTTCTGACAAAATGGTCGCAAATGATTCTGATGCAAAATTCTGAAACTCGTCGATGTAGAGATAGAACGGTCTTCTCTCGTGAGCTGCGATATTTGCTCTGGACATCGCGTCGATCTGGAATTTTGTGACGAGCAATGATCCAATCATATTTGCGTTATCTTCTCCGATTTTACCTTTTGAAAGATTGACGAGCAGGATTTTTCCTTCATCCATCGCATTTCTCAAGTTGAGCTTTGTTCTTGGTTGACCAAAAATATTTCTGACCAATTTGGACGAAAGGAATTGTCCGACTTTGTTGGTGATAGGACCGATCGCTTCTTCTCTCTGTTTTGGCTGCCATTTATTGAATTCTCCTGTTCGGAATTTCAAGACGACTGCATCTTTGATATATGACATCACTTCCGTGCGGAAATTATCATCGATAAGCATTCTCAAAATGTGCATGAGTGTCGCGTTCGGATAATCTACGAGCGAAAGCGCGACATTTCTCAATATGTATTCCAATCTTGGTCACCGGCTGTCGCCGAAGAGTTTTTTAAACGTAGAAACAACTCCTGAAGCAATCAGGTTTTTCTCTTCTTCGGTTGATCCTTGGAGTAGGTTGAATCCAATAGGGTAGTCGGTATCTCCTACGTCAAAGAGAATTACGTCGTTGATTCTGTGTGTCGGGATATGTTCCAATATATTGTCTACCAATTCTCCATGCGGATCGAGCAATGCAAGACCATTTCCTACCGCCATATCGCTTTTGAGCAGATTTTCTATGAAGGTTGATTTACCAGTACCGGTCTTTCCTACAATGTACATATGTCTGAATTTATCTTCTTCCTTGATACCGAATGTGATTTTTTCTCCTCTATAATCGGTGTTTCCAAGTACGGTCAATTTTTTTGGATCAGTATTTTTTGTCGTCGGCAGATTAGTAGGATATGCGAGCTTTCTGTAGAGCGTATAATCCAATCCTTTGACAAAGTTTTCCATGGTCGGGATGTGAAAGAAATTCACCGCTTGGGAATGCATCATACCGTGAAATTTTTCAGATGTCTTTATTTTAATTTTTCCATTGGAGATGAATGGCGCAAATGCTGCTATGATATTCTTTTTTAGATTTTCTCTGACATATGGATCTTTGGTTAGAATTTTGTAGCTAAATGATCAGTAGATTTCTGGCTTATCTTCTTTTGTCTTTTCTATTGGCGTACCGTCTGGGTTTTTTTTCTTTGGCTCTCGGATTCGTTTGAAAATAGCATTCATATATTGCAGAAAATTCTTCTCTAATTTGAACGTATAGGTGAAAAAGATGTCGAGTCTTGAATCCTGATCGACCATATTATAGAGCGAAAAAATTCCGTTCATCGGATCCATGTAAGTTCCGCCTCTGGTGAATTCCTCTTTGGTGAGCAATGTTCCTTCTTTGTCGAACTGTAATCGCTCTCTTCTTTGTGCTATCGAAAATGGTTCTTTTATTTCCTGGATATCTGAAGTAGGAAAACTCGTATAGAATGTATTCTCAAAATAGCTTTTGAAATCTTTTGGTACACCGACATAGAGTCTGATATCTATAACATTTCCCGTGATGATGAATTTTATCTTTTTTTTCTTGAGACTGATGATGTTTTTGCTGATTGTATCTCGATGATTTACTCCATGGTCATTGTCTTTGAACGGTTTAATATGAAAAAAAACATAGTCTTTGCTTTGTTCTTCGGACATTTGTGTTCCTATTATTTTTGGAGGAGTGGTTTTTGGATTGGTCGTGTTCACTCAGGCAAGCATTTTGCCTAGTTTTTCTGCATGTTTTAACATTTTGTTTGGAATAGTGGTAAAGTTTCAAAGGAAATACAGTTGAAACTGGTTTCATCGACTGTTTTCGAAATTTATAATCACTTCATTTCATTCGTGCTTCTAGCTTCTCAAATCGTCGATATAATTCTCACATCCAATCCTGCCTTGTAGGAATTGGTGGTCGAAAAATATTTATATGTCAATATTATACATATTTTGGGATAAAAAGCAAGTATTTATGTTCTTTTTCTTCTGATTATTTTTTGCTCCGCAGGGGTACTTTTGGCTGGCCGCAAAAGTACCCAAAACGGCCTTTTTCTGAGCCGATCATTTCTCGCCATGAGATCAATATCACGAATTTACTTTTGTTATATATTGTTAGTAGTTCCTCCATCCTGCCAGGAGGCGGACGGATGTTCGAAACGAAACGCTTGGACTATTATTCTCATTGGTGGAGTCATGGCTCAATGTTTTTGTAGCTTGTATTGAATAAATGTTTTTTTTACCTACATTATTCATTGTTCATTTTTAATTATTCATTGGTTTTTTTGTATCTTTACAGTTTTGATCGTTTTTTCGGCTTTGATAAGGTGTGCTTGCTCGGTGATAGCGGCAAGAAAAAAGTGAAGCCAGGTGATTTGCTGGTATTTGGCAACCAGTATTTTCTCGCGTTGGGCGACAATGTTGCATTTACTGAACAATATGAACATCTGGAAGCGGTGAAAGCTGAATTGGTTTATAAGGAATTTATGACTAAACAAACCCTAGATCTCCTTCACCGGATGGTCGAGACCTACTATACGACGTACAAATCCGTGATTAGACTCTTCGTCACGAATGATATAGAAAAACTTTTGGAGCGTGAAGGGAAGCTTAAAGCTCAAAGCTCAAAGCTTAAAGCTGTTGTTCAATCTTCAAATTTTTCTTTAGCTGCTGAAGGTCAGACATTGATTGTCTTTCCAGACTTATGGACGATGTTTAATTCCACTTCAGAACAATTCCGTGAGAGTGAGGGTGTAGCGTTCTTGTCGGCGACACATACCGAAAAACAAAAGGATGTCCATCGATGGGAAATCAAGAAGGGAATGAAGTCAGTCATAGTATGTACATATGCCGAGATATTTCAGGATTTTCATAATCTGAAAAAAATAATTTTTACCGATCCTCATAAGCGATATTATGCTTCGCAGCAAGACCCGAGGTATAAAGTGGGGGATGTGCTTGCTAAGATAGCGGAGTTGTATGGTATAGACATACAAATTGTTGATGTATAAATAATCGCAAATCATCGTTTTTGTAAAATGTCAATTATATTTTCTTTTTTTTGTATTTTTGGAAGAAGAGAAGTAGCTGCTAAGTCGCTTGATTTGATAAATTTGTTTGTTCTGGGTATACTTAGATGTACTTTATTCTTTATGTATTTCTATGAGTGCAGGCAGATTCCATTCGAGATGGAAAAGTTACTTCCAGATACTGCTCGTTATCTTTGGTTTATCGCTCGTCGCGTTCATCTATCTCAAGGTGAGCATGTTTCTGATGAACCAGAATATCACAGACAAGCGTGTGACTGTCGAAGAACAGACCAAGGAACTCGATAATTACAAATCGCTTGAATGATACAGCAAGCTTCAAGCAGTGAAGATTCTCGAAGAGAAACAAGTGACTATGCCACGGTCCGATTACATCACCAAGGTCGTCAAGATGCTTGAAGATATCAAACAGGTCGATACGAGTACGACAGATACTATCCTGCTTTCCGATTTCAATGTTAGCATGGACAAGATCACGCTCAAAGGACAGGTATCCAATCTTTTGCTTTTGTATTATTCCAATGTGAGCAAAGGTGTCCGTTCTTTGATCGATAGATTTTCTAGCTTGGATTTCGTCAAAAATATCCGCATCCAGACCTATGATAGGGTAGCGGAGAGCAATTCATATGAATTCGTTTTAGAAGCTAACGTCATCAACGATGCAGGAACAGGCAGCACCGCAGAATAGTCAGATTATCGACCGTCTGCTCGGCGAACAGCAGCAGAAAAAATCCGGAGAAATCGATACACTCGCGGAAAATTCTCAGGTATTGATTACGACATCAAGAGTTGTCAGTATCAGATATAGAGTGTATTTCATCGTTCTTCTTCTTGTGCTTATTATCTTCGGCAGCAATATTCTCTTGCCAGCGCGGGATGATTATCAGGATACCAAAACGGAGGTCACTGATATCAATATGCAAATCTCTACGTTTGAGAGCAAAAAGCTCCAAGCGGAAGCCGATAAAAAGCTCATCGAAAAAATCGAGAATCAGCAATCCAATATCATTTCCTGTCTTAATAGCAGGATCAATTGTAGTTCGATAGATCCGTCATTGAGAAATAATTTCTCGTTTGCGAGATCGTATATTCAACTCAATAATCTGACTGATCCAAAAATGGCGGTCAATGAAAAAATATTGCTTGCGAATATCAATGAATACCTTTTGAAAAATCCAGTCACCAAGGTCAAAAACGGTCTGGTCAACAAGATCGCAATAGGAGAACCTAAACAATTCTTCTGAAACCTCTATTACGTTCCGCTTCAGCTCAATATCACTTTTGATACTAAGGACGCCTTGATTTCCTTCATCGACAACGTTGAAAAGAGAGTGCTTTCTGATTTGGATTACCGTGTTCTCTACAAGATCGAAAAAGTGAATTATGATATAGCAAATTATACCACGCAGCAGGAAGTTGATGTTGCCATGAATGCATATTACTACACTGACTAATGTAATTTACAATTTGAAATTTTAAAACTTCTTATCGTATCCACGTTTCCAAATTCAAAATTTAAAACTTAAAATTATATTGTTTGATGGAAGAAAAAGAGATTACAGCACAAGAGTATAAGCCAGGACCGATCGATGGTATGATTGTGTCTACACTTCAGTCTATGGACAGAGGAAGTTTCTGAACTAAGGACAAGATTCTCTTTTTCAAGGAAGTTTCTTATCTTTTGAATTGAGGTGTCTCTCTCGTTGATGCTATAAATATCATCGGTGATAGCTCCGATAACTATGCACTCAAAGAAATCTCAAGAAATATTTTAGCATTCCTTCGTAAGGGAAAAAGTTTTTCGTATGCATTAAATAGATTGCCCGATTATTTCGATCAATGAGATTATACGATCGTTAAAGCGTGAGAGATGTCAGGTAATCTGCCGATGATTCTGCAGTCATTATCCAACGAATATGTTTATGTCAAAGATATGAAAAACAAATACATCGGAGCATTGATGTATCCTATGATCCTTGTCGTGATTTCTGTCGTAGCAGTCTTTGCATTGTTTTTGCTGGTTTTGCCTGGTATCTTCTCTATCGCTACGAGTTTCCAAAATCTTGAATTGCCGTGGATCACGAGAGCACTGCATACCACATCCATATTTTTCCAGACACAATGGAAGCTTATGTTGTGAATTCTTGGATGATTGTGATTGGTGGGTGGCGTATTCTTCTCTACGGAATTTGGAAAGAAGACCTGGTTCAGTATTCTGCTCGGTATGCCGCTTATCGGTAAGATGACCAAATATTTCTATCTCGTAAAATTCTGCAGATACACCAAGCTTATGATGGCTGCTGGCATGAATTACCTCCAGACATTTTCATTGCTTCGTGACATTCTCGGCATTTCTGCGTATCAACAAATGATTGAACGTGTCGTCACGGGATTGAATAAATGAGAAACCATCTACAATACTTTACAATATGAAACTGATCTGATCCCTTCCGACGTAGCAGTGATGATCAAAGTGTGAGAGGAAACTGCGAATCTTTCCAATTCTTTGGATAATGTTCTCAAAATGTACGAAGAGGATCTCAATGTCCTGATCGGACGTTCCTCCAAAATTATCGAGCCGATCATGCTTATCGGTGTCGGTTGAATCATACTTGTCATCGCACTTGGAATCTTTGGATTGATTCTCCAAATCATGGAAGGAGCTGGATTGTAAAATGAGTTCAGAGTTCAGAGTTTAGAGTTAAGAGTTAAGAGTTTAGAGTTTAGAGTTCAGAGTTTAGAATTCAGAATTCAGAATTCAGAACATGAAAATATAAAAAGCTGTCAATGAAGATGGCTTTTTTTCGTTTGAAAGAAGAATGATAATCCTTACAGTATCGGTGTTTATTTCTCTTGTACTATGAAGAAAGCTTTCATTCCGCTAAAGCGGGATTCCGCAAAAGGTATCTTTGGCACTGTAGTGAAAAAGTCTTTTAGAGGCTTCACTTTAGTCGAGATGGTTATTGTGCTCCTCGTAATCGGTATCCTGATGGCGTCGACCATGAATTTTTGATCCAACCGTATTGTTGATCTCAAAGCACAATCGCTCAAAGAAAACTTTGTCGGACGATATAACGATCTTTATAGTCAGAACATGACTTCGAGTTTTCGTAATGAACAAAAGTATTCACAGCTTATCATTGGCTTTGGTAGTGGGGTTTGGTATGAGATAGAAACTGGAAAAACAGTCGCTGATCCTAAGCTTGATGTCCTCGTGTTCCGCACTTTTGCCATTGATGGAATTGAAACCACTTCTGTCAATCTTTCATTTGCTCCGTATGTGCTTGGGTGTTCGTTTGCGTGATCGCTGTTTTCTTTCCAGGTCTTTGTCCCTGAAAACGGTAAACAATATTGTTTTGAAATTTCCTCGGAAACGTGTAAACTCATCGAAACGAAATGTGAAGATTAGTTCGTTTCAGATTGTCTCAGGTTGTTCCAGATTGTCTCAGATTGTAACTATATTACAATAATCTGTGACGATATGCGGCGATTTGTGTCTTCGTGAATATATGTTTAATTGTTATAAGGTATTAAAATTTAGTTTATGAGTCTATATATGAAAAAAAAGTCAGCATTTACCTTCATAGAAGTGATCATTGCGATTACTGTTTTCGCTATTGGGGTGCTTGCTGTCCTTCGCTTGATTACGCAGAATTTAGTTACATTGGACAATACACAGATGCGTACTACGGCGACTTTCTTGGCAAAAGAAGGTATAGAGCTTGTCTACAACATGAGAGATTCCAATCTTGATAAGTTATTGCCTTGGGATTGTGTACTTGATGAAAATCTTTCTCCTGACGATTTCGGTGCTATTGAAGAACAGAATGTCTGTCTCTGGCGTTTCGCTTCCGGTACGGAAGATAATCAGATATTCCAGGTTTCTTTTGACTCCGGTACGTATATACATGCGCTTCCTGTAGAGAAGTGAGAAGATTTTACGTCATTGCGAAATGAAAATAGGTTGTATATGTCCACGTGAAGTATTGCAGATACCGATATGTTTCGATATTCCTATCAACCTATAGAATGAGCGGAGACGCCATTCTCTAGATATATCTCATTTGATGTTGTGCACGAGTGAGAAAAAATATTGCCGTCGAACAAGATCCTAAAAATAGAATCTCATGTCTTGTACATGAAAGGTACAAAAACCGGAGAAGTAGTCCTGGAGAGTTTTATTTGAAATTACTAAATTGTCTCAAGTTGCTTCAGATTGTCTCAGGTTGCCTCAGATTGTTGTTATATTAACGACGATTTGTGGCAATATGTGGCTTTGTGAATAAAAATGTATATTTAGTTTGTAAGTCTGTATATGAAAGGTAAACGTTGAATGACGTTATTGGAATTAGTTATCGTGATGGCCATTCTTGGTATTCTTTTCGTGTTGCTTTTGAGAACGTATAATCGGATCTCTACTATGGTGTTCCGTATCCAACAAGAAAAGGAAGTTGCACAAGAAATTTTGCAGGTGTCCCAGGTCGTACAGAATCTTGCCGATAGGAATAGCATCGATTATACAAAATATACTATCGAATATAGTTGAACAAATCTTGTGGAGAATAATTGACTCACGGATGTTCTATATCTCAGTTGATCAGATGGCGAAGTGACGTTGTATACTGAGGGTGATTGTATTGATCCCGCAGTGGAGTATGTGTTGACCGGCGCGTGATTTGGTTGCTCATTGTTCGTAGAGATATGAGGGCAAAAGAGAGAACTAATCAATACCAAGAAAGTGCTCGTTAGTAAAGCAATGTTCAAGATTATCCCTTTTGCTTCCGAAGAGCAGTATTTGGAGACTGACGGTCTTTGTACTCAATCCACGTATCTCAATTGTCTCAATTCACCTTGATTTCGGATGATATTCAAAGCATATAGCACTAATTATGGCAGGCAACGAGCGACGCATGTCGTTGTGCCGTTCCAGCAATTCTTTTAATGAATGCAGAGTGTAGAATTCAGAGTGCAGAATTTAAAATCTAATATATCTTTTATGAAGAAGAAGTGAAATATCAGTATATTAGTTATCTTCGTCTTACTGGCATCATCATTGCTAGGGATTCTCTCGATGAATTTCGTGCAGCAGATGATGAAGCAATCCGCTGTCGTGCATTCCTACTATACTTCTTATTATCTTGCCAAGGGAGGATTGGAATTTTGACTTTCTGCCATTTCCGCTCGCGGCGTAGGATTCGAATATGCTATAACAAGCTGATCCGCTCTTGTGCTCGATAACTTCAGGACAGGTACCAATCTTTCTCTTTCGATATCATGAACTGCGTCATTGCTTTCCAAAAATCCTCGATTAAGCTCCGGATGTGATTATCCTTATCTCTTGAGTGGAGGGCAATCCATTATCGTTCCGTTGTTTAGGGATGGGTATACTGGTGATGCTGAGGGTGTTTTCACACAATCGATTTCTGGACAGAATCTCGCTGATGCATTCAAACAGGATGCTATAATTTTCACTCCTCGTGGTGAAGGTAATATGGTCTTTGGGCTCCTTTTGCTTTCTTGACAGGAACTTATCGAAAACGGTTCGTTCTTCCATACGGGAAACAGAAATGAAGGGCTCGCGTCTTTTAGGCAGGCATTTGAGAGATATTATTTAGAATTAGATGCTACTATTTCCAATAGATACACAAATGGAGATTTCGCATATAACATCTATCTCATGATCACCAATACCGATACATCTGAACAATCTTTCTGCTTGGATCTCGGTACAGCGTTATTGCCTACGGATACATTCTTGCTCAAGAGTCAGGCATCATTCTGAAATCAAAATGTTGCTTTGGATGCGACCTATGCACAACCGATCCCATGATTCCTTATCGGCACCTATTCACCATATTAATACTCCATTATTATGCATGAAGATCCGGCAATAATTCTTGCTGGATTTTTTTTATTGATTATTTCGACGAATAGTATGAGGAAAAAAATTATTCCATGTGTAGAATTTCTCGACTATGCTTCGAAAAGACAATAAAAAAAGGCGGATGAATCCGCCCATTTCCCCGTTGTATGTATGTCCTAGAGTTTTCCCATCAAGTCGTCCAATTTTCCTTCTTGTTCTTTCTTTGCTTTTTGTCCTAATTCTTCTCTGTCGAGAGTTTGTCTTACAGCATCCCGTCTCTTGAATTTCATCTCTCTTTCTTGGTCGATGGTATTTTTTTCGTTTTCGTCTTCGGCTTTTAGTGAGTGAAGATTCATCTGTTCCTCTATATAGATTTCGTATAATCTGAGGATCTGGAATGATCGCAATTCGGATACGGTTTTTACTACGCTCTGATCACCGCTTTTGACCGCGATGTAAAGTTCTCTTTCTTCTTTATTCTCTTCTTTTTTGAACTCGTAATCGCTACTGAATGATCCTATGACAAGCTGTTGGAGCAGATCTCGATCAAAATCATCCTTGAGCTCTTCAGGTGTTTCGTATGGCAATGTTTCGAATTTGGCGAGATATTCCGTGTATCGTATCTGATTTTTTACGTCTCCTTGGATAGGTCCAAAAAGGTTCTCGTATTTTTCTACGATTTGCTTTTTTTCAGGTTTCTCCCTCAATTCCTCTATGAATGCCTGGAAATCAAAAAGCATTTTTTTTGCATACATAATAAAAGATGTCTTAGTTTTTATAGCGTGGTTGTATTGATATTATATGATAATTCAACATAAAATTATTTCATATAGCCGTTGAGGAACTCTTTCCAGCCCATTGCTTTCTTGCCTTCCGGTTTGAGTTTGATATCCTTTATTGCCGGGTGCAATTCTTTGTCTTTGAATAGTGGTACTTCGTCATTGCTATTGTACAACGGTTCGTCCAGCTTCAAAGCTTCGATGATAACTCTCTTGCCGTTTAGTATAAAGTAGATCTTGGGTCGGAGGTAAAACGCACGGTATTTGTTATAGATCGCTTCGATGGAGTCGTTCCGTGGATCGATCAGTCAGGATTCTTTTTCTATTTTGCCGCAATATGTTGCCTTTTGCTCTTGCTGAGCGACTTCTCATAACATTTTTTTTCAGAAATTTCGAAGCGTATCGTTCAAAAATTTTGGTCCGATTTTCATCATCTCTTCTATCAATTCCTTCGTCGTTCGTTGAAATGGAATGGTAAATCTCAAGATGTCGATCATGTCTCCGGTATCCATTGTTGCATCCATTTTCATAATAGTGATTCCTGTCTCTTTATCGTTGTTGAGTAAGGTAGATTGGATAGGGGAGGCACCGCGGTATTTCGGCAATAAGGAGCCGTGGATGTTGATCGGTGCGACTTTTGCAATATCCAGAATTGTTTGTGGAATGATTTTTCCGTATGCGATGACGACCAAAAAGTCTGGATTTTTTTCTTTCAATCGCTCTGCGAATTTTTTTCCTTCTTCTGATTTTTCGGGATTCAATTTTTCAGGCGTGACTATGAATTCATTGTTCAGAGCGCAGCGTTCAGAATTTTTTATTTTTTTCCCGCATTGCTTGATGATGTTTTCACACATTTCCATACCTCTGCCTGCAGGCTTGTCGCATTGCGTCACTACGCCGACGACTTCGAATCTTTTGTCATTTGTTAATGTTTCCAAAAAAGGTACGCCTATGGGCGCTGAAGAGAAAAATACGACTCTATAGTGCGCGGGATCGTAATGCTTGTTCATGCTTGCGGTGCAGTGTAAAATTCTATCTCCAGCATAAAAGATTCCTGGTCGGAATCCATACCTTTTTAATACTTGTACGCTGTATTTGCTGCAATGCGGCTCATGTGCACAGATCCTTCATTTCAATCGGAACGATGGTAGTCATTTATCCGGAGATATGGTATACTGGTAGAGCTTGATCAATCGGATGGCTGGTTTCGCCAATATCTTATTTAGTTTTTTGAATACATTCATGTGTGTAAATAGTATATATCATATTAAAATACATTAAGATTATAGATTAAAAGATTGGGTGGTTTACTAACTAAGCGACGAATCTTTTAATCTTTTAATGTTTTAATCTTTTAATGTTTTAATCTTTTAATGTTTTAATCTTTTAATTCCATTGTAGTGTAATTACTTTACATGAAATTACAAAGAAATTTTTCTCCTGTCTTACAGGACACTATTGATGTAAAAAATCCATCTTTGTGGATTTTGTCCCTTGAGGATTTTTTTATCTCTTTTGTGTTTGAAATTTCCTGACTAAACATTACAATTATTTCACGCTAAAAAAAGCTATTTTTTGACGACTATTGCTATTCTATTCATGTTACAAAACGTCTATCTTTTTATCGGGCAGGAGACCTATCTCCTGGACAAGGAACTCCAGAGGCGAAAGGAGAATTTTCTCGCGAAATTCGGTCCGGATAGTGTTTTTCAATTCAGTCTCGATAATCTCGATATCGGCATGATTAAGCAGGCCATTTATTATAGCGGATTGTTTACAACCAAGAAACTTATTTTGATCAATGGTCTGCCACAGGATACATTGACCAATCTCGGAGAGGATAAAAACGAACAACTTGCGACATTCGTTGATGCATTCGTCAAGGCGGAAGGTAAAATTCCGGATGATTCACTCTTGGTATTTGTTAGCTCTACGCCGGACAAGAGATTGAGATTGTACAAGTTCCTTGAAAAACATGCTACCGTCAAGGAGTTTAATCAGCTCAAAGGCGGAGACCTGGAAAATTTCGTCAAAAACGAGCTCCAGGAATTCGTTATCTCTCGTGAAGTCATTCAGTATTTTCTTACCAAAGTCTGATCGGATTTGTATCGTATCCGATTTGAATGTGACAAGCTTAAGACTCGAGCTAAAGTGAAACAACAGACTACCATAGATGAGGCGATGATCGATTATATCGTTTTTGGGCAAGTCGAGACAAATTCATTTACATTGCTCGCTGCGCTCTTCACTAATAAGAAAAAAGCCATACAAATCCTCGAAAAGATTCAGGAAAGTGGAACAGACCGGAATCAATTCGCCGGCATGCTCTATCGAGCTATGAAATTCTATCTTTTCATGATAGATCTTGACGAGGGCGGTGTACATGATAGCAAAGAGATAGCTGCTTTCCTTAAGATGAATCCGTTTCAAGTCAGAAATGAATATGCCAAGATAGCTACGCTCAAAGCGAATAAACACAATATAGAAGCATTCTATACCAAATTGGTAGAGCTGGATGCATCCATCAAGAGCGGTAATGTCCCTGATACCTATTTCCGGCTTGGTGTAAAAAAACTCATAAACGGAATCATATAGCATTTTATTTGGACGACGTTGAATGAAGAAAGTAGTGTTGATAGTAATTCTCATATCATTGTTCATCTGAACGACAAGCGCTGCTCGATCGGATAGTTTATTCTGTCTTGTTGAAAAAAATAATGTCACTATTTCCCTCAAACAGACTAAGGGGTATCATACCTGCAACGAAACTCTCGCTTCCATAGATCAACTTGTTCTCCAGACTGTCGTGGATCTTGAAAAGATACAATATTATATTGATCAGCGCCGCAACGTATCATATCGGATGAATCTCAGAAACCAGAAAATCAATTATCAGCAGCAGCTCCAGAATGCAAAGAGTCAAATTTTGGAAAGTATAAAAGCATTTGAAAGCAATCTTATCAAGAAATATGTTCAGTATTTTATCATCAGGATCACACCATACAAAATCAGTCTTCAGAAATCATTAGCCAAGATAGATGTGCTTACATTGTGATGATATGCAACTATTGATTTGAGGTCTTATGGACTACTTCTCAAAGCTCAGGTTGCTGTTATTGATTCAATGAGCAATGCTTCTACAGTGAAGGAATTGACTGATCTTCTCAGAAAATACGTTTATTTCAAAAAAGAGATACAATGAAGATATGAATAATTACTTCCGGATCGGAATCCTTAACCTTGTTTCGTTTCCTCGCAAAATACGATCATGAATATGTCGTCTATTATGATGATCTCCATTGGCCGTATGGCGACAAATCGTTTGATCAATCGTTATCATTCGTGGAAGCGGGTATTGCATATCTAACCAAACAGAACGTCGACGCTATCATTGTACCGCCAGTCTATGAACTTTATATAATGCAGAGTTCAGCATTCAGAATGCAGAAAAAAAATATTCTACCATTATTTACTTCTTATATCAAGGAATATTGTTTCGCGCATTCACTTGTTGGAAAGATTGGTGTGCTAGGTGATTTCGCTGATATCGAAAAAGCACAATCATTACTTCAGAAACTTGAAAAAACATATACACCAACTACCAATCAGAAGTCCATCAAAAAATTCCATATGCCGTTTCATTATCGGGCCAAAGAAGTTCCATCGCGGAAATATTATCTCACCGATCTTTCGTATTCTCACATATTGGTCAATAAAATCCTAAAATTTGATCTGAGATATTTTAAGGATGCAATGGCCGATACGCTCATTCCCTTCAATTATTGATATTTTCATTATCAGTCTACGATCACAAAATTCCTTAATTTCAAAAAGATAAGATTTCATACCATAGAAAAGCTCGAGCATATTTTCCAATGATTGGCAGGTGAGACCAAAAAGGGTTCGTATGCGGTTACGGTAGCATATACCGGTCATGCAGAGTTTCTGAAAAGGGAAAAAAGAGTGATACGGCTTCTCCAAAGAGGAAAACATACTGAGATTCAACGAAAACATATTTAGCTAGTGTGGTATTGCAACAATCAAGAGATAGAATAGCTGTCTGTGATAGCTATTGCTAAATAGAAATGACTGTCGGAAAGCTTGATCCGCAATCTGTGGAAAAAGAATGTATAAAAATTTA
>CAZLLU010000022.1:0-14785 GCA_964560855.1 uncultured Candidatus Peribacteria bacterium
TTGCACAAGATATATTGTGTAACATTGCAATTGTATTTTTTGCAAACCTATGATGGAGCTAATGATGTTTGGTTGAAATATCCTTGCAGATCTGGTAAAATTCCTTTTGATCTAATATATTCTTCATCTTGTTGATTATCGTACAGCAGAGGACGATATTATTTTTCTCATATCCTCTATTATTGTCCAATCTATCACATGAGATCTGCCATTTCCCCTTATTAGCTTCTTTTCCTTCTTTGTAATGTATACATCCGTATTCCATATCATATCCGGTATAATAACATTTTCATTTCTGCTGTTCCCAGAGATCCAGTAAATCGTCGGTGGATATATCAAATACTATCTTTCTGTTTTTTGCTCATTGTTGCAATTGTTTTATGATGATATTGAATGCTCATTCTATGGTTTCCCTATCTTTATCTCTCTTTTTGTAAATTCTATGTTTCTTACATTCTTTGCACTCATAGAGATAACGGTATTTTCCGACTCGATGATTATCTAACCATTGAACGACAAAATCTCTAGGGTGTTTCATCTTTCAGCATTTTACACATTTGTATGGTTTATCGCTGAAAACGATCTTTTCCCATTTCTGTTTGGTGGCTTCTGCCATCTGTTTTTGTACTTCCGGATTCTCTATATACATATTGTATATATCGGTAAAATAGTGATGGAAGTATATCGTTATGTAGCAATATATCAAGAAAAGAATGTCCGGATAGAGGACTACTCCTCTGCTTCGTTCGTTCTCGAACAATCCCCGTTGTGCGTTCATTTCGGAGAGAAACTTGAAGGAATAAGAAAAGTTTGGTTTTAAATATATATCGGAATATAAAAAAACGGGGGCAAAATTATTTACCTATAGTGTTTTGTCGTCTTTTTCTTAGATTATTAAAATATTTAAAAACATTTGTAAAAAATGTCAAATTCCTTATAGTGTTTGTTACCTTAAAATATAATTATGGAAACACAACACATTATGCAGGGATTCGATATTATCCCTCTTACCCTTACATATCGTCAAGAGGCATTGGATGTGGCTCTGACAATTTTCAAATCAGATCCGAACGCCAAAGAGGATATTAGGGAGGCATTCAATAAAGCATTGTACCCTGAACGATATGTCGGTATAGGGAAACGTATGCATTGGCTCCTTATAGACAGGAAAAACAAAAAAGTTGCAGGGACGATAGGACTCTATACTCAAACTCCTAACCGTAAAGAACCGTATTGGCTTGGTTGGTTCGGGGTTCTTGATGAACATAGATCTTTGGGATTAGGGAAATATCTCTTTCAATGGGCTCTCGATGAATTGCATCGTCGAAAAAAAACAGTTTTGAAGATAGAGACTTCTGATCTGCGATATGCTCAGACTGCCGTGGCTTTATATAAGCGATTTGGCTGTAAACAGGTTCAACGAATCCCTCAGAAGACCAAGCAGGGTTTTCGTTATCACAAACTTATCTTTGAGAAACAGCTCGTTATATAATGGGCTGTTTTTTTGTAATAAAAAACCTGCTTGATAGACAAATAGGTTGCAATACTTGAAAGTCCTTTTTCATAATTCTTTGGCCTATAAGCTAGTTCGAGAGAATGATTTCTACTAATTTTTCAATCCCTTTTTTTTCTATATCTTCTAATTTTTTTATACTGAATTTCATCACGCTTACCTTGGTTTCATCTGCTAGACTCGGCAATAGCGGGAACTTTTCCAAAATATCTGTCCCTCGATGGCTAATTCCAAAGACAACTTCATTGCGCCTAGGATTGAGATAGAATGTTAGTTTTCTGTATGTCCCTTTGTTTGTATAATAACAAAAAAGCTTCATCTTTTTTCAAAATGAAAGCTTAGGTTGTATACTCAAAAAGCTATGTATACTCGCAATAATATCTTCGCATTCTTTGGCTGATATCGCTTTATTCTTGGGCCTCTTTGGTCTCATTCTGCTTTTTTTCTGATAAGCTGATTTGGATGCTTTTGTAGAGTGCATCAAGTTCTTCTCTTGTAGTGATATGAGGATATATGTCTTTAGATTCTTGCATGGTTTTTTGCCAAAAAGTAAATATTTGCAGATTTGCAAAAAATTCGATTTTGAATATACTTATTTGGAGTGAAAATACAAGTATTTTATACTTAATTTGCTGTATGCAACTTGTGAATATCAAAATTTCCAATTTATTGAGCTATCCTTACCATTCTGACCTCAATAAGACTGAAGGTGTTGTTTTCCATAATAGGGAATCCAATAATGTGAATGTCATGATCGGTCCAAATGGTGCAGGTAAAAGCTGATTTTTGAATATTCTTCATCAATTGTTCAGGGTTGGGTTAATGAATGATTATCTCTATGATAAAACATATTTATCAAGTACTACTCCATCGGATCAAAAAAAAACTATTGTTTTGCATAATCAATATACAGAATGACTTCATGCTCATTTTGCGTATCCTGATAAACCTTCCGAAGTGATCGTAGAATTGTTCATTACGGAACATGATTATGATAATATGAGATATATCATCAGACATAAGGATATCTTTCATATGTTGATCGAAAAATATAGCTCGCTACCTATCAAATATCCTGATCTTTGCGATGAAGATATCCACGAAATCCCGACATCGCTTGTCTTGCATTGCTCTTTTGATCACAAAAAAAACATCATAGTGATAGATGAAAAAAAGCTTTCTCCTCAAGGGAAATTCGTTTTGAAGTATTTGCAGGCTTTGGAACTTTTCCAGATCTGTATCGATATCTACAATGAGTTTGAAAGGGAGTGAAAGCAAGAGCCGCTTATCCCACTCAAAAATGGCGTAGCTTTTATCCAAATGAATAGGGATCTAAAAGATCTTCCTCATCAGGTAAATCCTCGCGCCTGGAATGAGCTTATAGGAGACAAAAATTCGTATTCTCATCATGCACGTATTGGTTTCTATCTTTGTGTCAAAAAGATATGGAATATTATATCCAATCATCGGAGCCTCAAGATGACCAAGAAAGAAATCGCTAATTTTCCTGAAAGATTGAAAGCATCTGAATTTTATTCTTCACTTGTTTTTGTCATCAAAAAATATCTCAACAAGACGTTGACAGTTGAATATACCCATGGTTTCTTGGAATTTTATCTCATAGATGCGTTTGGACAGTATATCCCATTTTCTGAACTGAGTGATGGTGAACAATCCTTTCTTTCTATGATATTCACAATGTATGGATATGATCTCAAACATAGCATAGTTATCGTCGATGAGCCAGAGATCCATTTCCATCCTCAGATGCAGAGAAGTTTTGCAAGGATGATAGAAAAGATCAATAAAAATCTAGGGACTCAATTTATCCTTTCTACCTACTCTCCTCTCTTTATCAATGAATCCAATATCGGAAATGTGTATAGAGTCGCAAAAATCCAATGATCAACATATATAAAAAATCCTTTCTTCTCTTTGCCGTCTGATGAATCGAGTCTTGTCCATCTCTTGAAATTTGAGAATCTGTCCAAGATATTTTTCGTCAATAAAATCATTATGGTCGAATGAGAGACTGATGCGTATTTCTTTGAATTCTATCTAAGATATCTCCATACGTTACCGGAACGAAAGCATGTGATCAAAGATTACGAGATCATCAATATCAATGGAAAATGAAGTTATAAACTGCGAAGTAAATTTCTTGCAAGATTCTGACTGAAGACGTATTTTATCGGTGATCGGGATAATATCGTCGATTACGGATTCATGACACAAAGCGACTTGAGCTATTACTATAAACAAGCAAGATCGTATTATGCTTGATTGAAAAAAAGCGGGAAGACCCATCGTCATTACAATAAGCTGGTCGATACGATTAGGAATATGTTTCCTCAAAAATACAAACAATTGATTACAAAGATAGATGAACTCTATAAAAGAAACATCTACATTCTCAAGAAATGAGACATAGAGACCTACCTTGGTATGCCGGAGAAATGATTGGAAAACATGGTGAAATTTTGTCACAAGAACTTCAAGCAATGGCTTGAAAGCAAAAATTTTGCTACTTGTAGAGAGGAATTTTGAGAAATATTCGCTGATATATTTAAATAGCGTATGCTGCTATATTTTGTACATAATAATTGTAGACAAAGAGGAATCATACAATTCCTAACATAAGGAAGAAGATGAACAGGGTGATGAAAATCCACGTCTTCTTTTTTTCTGCTCATATCTTTCTGTCTATATCAAAGAGCTTCTTGTCTAGTGACTTCTCTTTATTTTCTTCATTGATGAGTATCATATCCTGAAGTTTTTTTTCTATGTCTGTCAATTTTCCTTGGAGTCCTGCAATGAATGCATTTTTTTCTTCGATGATTCTGTCTTTTATTTCCTCTTTTTCCGTTATGCTTTTGTGGAGTAATGCGACTTTCTTGAACTTATTCTCGACTTCTTGTAATCTCTGCTGTAATGTAGCGATCATCCTTGTCTTCTCTTCTATGACTTTGTCTTTGTTACCATCGCCTTGATGCTCAGCTATCATTTTCTTTACTCTCTGTTCTGCGTCCTGGAGCTTCTGTTGTAATATATAGATGGATTTATTCTTTTCGTCGATTGCCTTGTTCTTACCTTCGATAACTTTATCTTTTTCTCTGTAGACTACGAGAAATTTGCTGATATTTTCGTTCATTACTCTTATCTGCTCTTTGTGAAGCGTACCCTGTTGCTGTTTCGCTTGTAATTGGTATGCTTGCTGTTGGATGACTGCCTGCTGATAGATCTGCTGAGGCGTTTCTTTGACTACGACAGTCTCTGGTACAGGGTGCTCCTCTTCCTGTTTATTTTGCATTCTTTCATAAAACATACTTATATCTTTTTCTATCTGATCTATTTTTTCGAATTCCGTTGTTTCTTGGGAAGCTTGGATCTCTTGTTTGAGTGCACTGACATCACCCTTTATACTATTGATAATCATATTCATCTCTGCTTGCTGTTCTTTCATTTCATAGATAGATTCGACGCTATTGATCCTCTCCATCAATGGTTTTTTCATCGTATTCAATGCTCTGACAAATTTTGCCCTATCGAGCATCTTCTTGATAAAATAAATGATGAACGACAAAACAGGGAAAACGAGTATCCCTATGATGATGTATATCTGGTATTGGATGAGTGTTTTTAACATGCTAATCTGTTTGTAAGCGAGTTAAAACGATACATAATATAATTATTATATATTAAAAGTCAATAGTATTTTCAAATAAATAAAAGATAAAAAAACTCCAGATTTTTCCTGGAGCTCTCCTGTTGTATGATAGAGGGATTTATCCATTGATAATGAAGAATCCTGCGACGACGATAAAAACGAGTGAAAGTCCTATGAAAATCAGGTTTTTGAGTTTTTCGTTCTTGATTATTCCCTTGAGTTGTCCTATCTTTTCTTCGAGCTTCTGTTTCTCTATGATAGCCTCTTGTTTCTCTTTGTTGTAATCGGGTAATGCGACCATATGCTTGATCTTAGTTTCCAATTCTCATACTCTTTGTTGTAGGACGAAGATCATCTTGTTCTTTTCTTCGAGTATTTTTTCCTTTTCTTTGAAAATTAGAAAGAACTTCTCGACTTTCTGGTCTATGGCGCTTTCGATATCGCCCTTATTTGCTAAGCTTGTTGTGCTGCTCGCTGTGGCGCTTTGATTGATGATCTCTGAACTCAATTCCTGGTGGAGTGTAGCGAATTCTTGTTTGAGCGCTATGACTTCCTCTTTTGCTAACAATACCTTGTTCGCAATCTTTTTGTAGGAGAGTTTTCCGCTCTTGATGTATCTATCAATAGTTCTTGTTGATATGTTCAAAGATTTTGCTGCGACTTCCCTTGTCACATTGTACGTTTTGCTCATAATTACTTTTCATTAACGATTAAAATGTATAAGTTACTCACTACATTTGCGTAATGAGTTTGTGTATTCAATTTTATATATTTTGTTTATTGGTTAAGATCGAATTTTGTCGGTTCTTGATATTTTATATCTTTGAAAAGCTTTTGTATAAATAGTGTAACAAGGACTCACTCTATCATACCAAAGAACAATATCCATGGATAGATCGAAGTGAATAGTGGTGCGCCCCCGAAGAAATAGACAGGCTTTGGTATTCATGCATTTTCAAAGAATGGTATTCGGAGGAAAATAAATATGGAGATGATCAATATGAGATACACTGTTTTTGTTTTCATGGAATATATTATTGGATAAAGCTTTATGTTTTGTTAAATGATTTTTTTGATTAAGAAGTAGATAGCACTAAGGATGATAGAGAGTATAAATGTCTGCATCAAGGTTCATAACGTTACGACTATTCAGATATCTAAGTAATTTACCGTTTGCTCAAAGATATATAAGACCACAACATTGAGTAGTAATGAAAAGAGTCATAATGTGAACATTCTTATAGGTAGTGTAAGTATTTTTAAGATGTTTTTGAGGACGGAATTGATGAATCGGAATAATATTCCAAGGATTCAAAAGATGATGTAGGTATCCTTGTAGATCGATTGGATCTTGAATCCGAGCTCCGGGACGTAATTTACGATAGTGTACAACACTGCCCCATTCACTATGATGTTGATCAAAAGGTGCTTTATGGGCTTCATACCTATTGCTAATTGATAAAATGTCCTATTTTTTGTTTTGTTGGTATTAGAACTGATAATAATCTGTCTACTATTTTCAATATCAAATTTGTCGGTTTTTGACAGCCATTTGTCATTTTTGTTAAAAATGTGTCAATTTCTGTCTCGACTAGTCGTCTATTAGGTCGTCGAAACCGTCTTTCTTACCATCTTTTAGGTATTCATGAATAGCGTTTCTTGTCGCTAAGATGGCTATAACTGCCGCTCTTTTCCTCCTTGGCGACACCTCGAATCCATGGTCTACCATTGTCTGATACGTTCGATTTAAGGCATCTTCTATCGGTGTCCCTATGATGAACTCTGAGAGAAAGCTTGCTGCAGCGGTGGTTATGTTTGAACAATTCCCTTCAAAACTGTAATCTGCTATCTTTTTGTTTTTGATGACTATATATACTACTATATCATCTCAACAGATAAAATTGCCCTCGTGTTGTTTTACCGTAAAATCTTTCATGGCAAAGTTTTTGAGAGGGTTTTTGGCATATTCCTGTATAATAAGGCTTTGTTCTTCACTCATTGTGGTCTATAAGGTCTATAAAGTCCCTAACGTCCGTAAAGTTTGACTTTATAGGCTTTTAACTTTATGGACTTTAGACTAGATATTTAGTCTAGTCTATATCGAAGATGTTCTATAAGTTTTTTGATTATGAGGATGATTTTGTTGGTGATCTCTACGAATCCTTTGGTTGCTATGATTTCTAGACGTTCTATCTGATTGGCCGCTTTTTCTATATTGATCAAGAATTTATTTGAGTTGATTTCCAAGATAACATCGTATGAACCATCGACATTCTCCGTAAACGTAGCATGGACTGTGTCCAGGCAAACCGTCTGTTGCATCGTAGCTAGTGGAGTGACGAGGCTAATTTGGTTCATAGCGTTTTGTTATATAAAAAATGCGGGTAAGCAACTTTTTATCGTTTCATGAAACAAATGCAATAGAAAAACCGTTCAGATTTTTGTGGAAAAATCATCTTGATTTTTTTGTAAGGAACGTTATATTTTTTTATATTTACTTTGTAGGTACTTCCTAGGTTATGTCGAATAAGGTTTTTGACAGTCTTGTCAGAAAGTTGATGAAATACAAAGGAAGGCTCGTGGACGGGAAAAAGATGGCTGTTTTGCTAAAATCCTGTATGGGCGAAGATTTTTCTGTACAGAAGATGTACAAGATGATCTATTACCTCAAGGTCAGAGGATATCTAGAAAATCTCAAGAAAAACATCTTTTTCGTCAAAGATCCTGACCGTACTTATTCCAAAGAGGAAATCCTGGATCTTTTTTATTGGACTATCATTAAAAAGCATTGTGTTGACTTTCTCAAAGGGAATCGATATGTCGGCGGTCTCAAGGCTCTTGAGCTAAATATAGCCTCCTATGATATCCCTGATGAATTGACGATTATAAATAACTATAAACAAGCCACGGAGGTTGTTATGTTCGATAAACAGGTGGTTTTCAAAACTTATACCAAAAATAAGACCGACAATCTTTTCAGGTTCTTTTGGAAATTGACCAAAAAGACAAAAATAGGGAACCTGACTTTTCCCATCGCCGGTTTGGAACTCGCTATCGTAGAAAGCCTCTACAATCCAAGCATGATTTCTCAAGGATATACCAATGAATTGGTCAAAAAAGTGATCAGAAAATATCATAAGTCCCTGGATGTCAAAGTCCGAGAGTCAATATTGAAAAAAAATAAGCACAATACCAGCATCAATAGGCTGTATGAGCTGAGCAAATCTATAGATCCTGAATTAGCTGAGAAGTTGAAAAATCTTATAAAAAGGTATGGATACTTTATATAGTCACATATTGCCACAAGTCCGCTTAGGCGGACGTCGCAGATTGTTGCAGATTGTTGTAATAAAGCTAATCTGTTACAACCTGAGACAATCTATATCTATTTGTGGCTATTTGAAGCGATAATTTACCCCACACTTCATTCCATCTCCATTTCAACTAATTTATTGAGCTCTCCTGCATATTCGAGCGGGAGTTTTTTTATTACTGATGAGAAAAATCCGTTGACGATCATCGTGGTCGCTTTGTCCTTGGAAAGTCAGCGAGACATGAGGTAGAAAAGTTCAGATTCATCAATTTTTCCTGCACTGGCTTCATGTGCCACAATAGCAGTATCGTTATCGGAAATGACTAATGGAATAGTATTCGACACAGAATCGTCGTTAAATAATAATGCGTCGCATTGGGTATGATTGGTTGCTCATTCGGCAGTTTTACTTATCTTGACTAATCAGCGATAGGTGTTGATTCAGCCAGCTTTTGATATGGATTTGGCTACGATATTTGATGAGGTATATTTCCCTAAGTGAATGACTTTGGAGCCGGTGTCTTGATTCTGTCACTGCCCTGCTACAGCTATCCCCAGCATATCTGTCTTGCTATAATCTCATTTTAACACTGAACAAGGATAGAGCATCGTTGTACAGGAGCCTAAATTTCCGTTCACTCGTTCCATATAGCCACGCTCCTCTATCGAAGCTCTTTTGGTATTTAAATTGTAGGTATTCGTAGATCGGTTTTCGACAGAAGAATATTTCATCTTTGCATTTTTGCCGACGAATATTTCAACCAGTCCTGCGTGTAGTGATGCTTTGTCGAATTTTGGCGCTGAACATCACTCGATATATGAACATTCAGCTTCATCTTCAACGATAATCAAGGTATGTTCAAATTGGCCTCCACTAAAGACATTCATGCGGAAATATGCTTGAACTGGATCAGTTAATTTTACTCCTTTGGGAATATAGACAAAAGTCCCTCCGCTTCGTACAGCTCCGTGGAGTGCAGCAAATGCATGATCGTTTGCTGGCACTAATTTCATAAAATGTTTTTTGATAAGCTCTTCATGACTATGTAATGCTTGTGGCATATCTTCAAAAATCACTCATTTTTCTGCTCGTTGTTCCTTGATCTTGTGATAGATATTAAGTGAATCATACTGTCCACCTGCACCTGCTAGATATTTCTGTTCTGCTTCCGGTATTCCAAGCCTTTGGAATTTCTCTTTGATTTCTTGCGGTACATCTTCCCGGTTGTTAGCATATCATTCGTGGTCTTTGTGCGGTTTAGCATAGTAAACTATTTCGTCGAGATTAAACTTATCTAAACTCGGTCATCGGGTCGGTAGTTTCATCTTTTGGAAAATCTTCAAGCATTCCAAACGATGCTGGAGCATCCGTTCAGGTTCTTGTTGTTCAGCAGAAATCTTCCTCACCGTATCTTCCGTGATTCCCGTGAGGTAAAGCTCGTATTGTATGTTGTCTGACGATTCAAGCGTCGACTTGAGTGACATGCTATATCATTTTATTTTCCAGTAAAAAATATTTTATTCTGACAAACATTTTCCATGTTTATTGTTGATTAAAACCTTCTTTTTTGATTTTTTCAATAATTTTCTGATCTCATTCTTCGATGATCTTCCCTTTTTCCAAGACATACACCTTATCGACGGGAATATGTTCTATGATGTCGAAGATATGGGTTATGATGATAAATGAATTCTCTGAATGATTGAGATTGGAGATCATACGGACGACGGATCTGAATGCGTTGATGTCGAGGCCACTGTCGATTTCGTCCAGAAAAATATATTTTG
This sequence comes from uncultured Candidatus Peribacteria bacterium, assembly GCA_964560855.1. GTDB lineage: Bacteria > Patescibacteriota > Gracilibacteria > Absconditabacterales > Absconditicoccaceae > CAJBLF01. The sequence continues at coordinate 10,282 of CAZLLU010000022.1, forward strand.
GTTTGAGTAATTCCAATTGTAATATTTCTATTTTCCTCCTCTCTCCTCCGCTGAATCCGACATTGAGATCCCTTCGTAAAAACTCTTTGTCGATGGATAGTTCCTCCATGAGCGGTTCGATGATTTTTTTGAATGTAAGAAATGATGTTGTGATCCCATTTTGTGCGTCATAGATTGAACGCAAAAACTCAAAGAGCTTAACACCTTTGATTTCAGGAATATGTTGGAAAGCCACGAAGATTCATAGCTTTGCTCTTTCATGAGGATCGAGAGTATTAAGATTGAAAGATTGAGGTATGGAAGAATTGAAAGATGACGTATCTGTTTTTTCTTTTCAATCTTTCAATATTTCAATATTTCAATTTGTAATTGTATATTTCGGGTGTCCCATGATGGTCATTGCTAAAGATGATTTTCCTGAGCCGTTTTTGCCGATGATACAATAATTTTTTCCCAGATCAAATTGCATCGAAATATTTTTTATGATTGTTTGATGCTCTGCCTGAACGGAGAGATTCTTGATGGTTAGCATTTTTTAGATTTTAAATTTTAAATAATGGAATGTCTTTCTATCGACTATTTATGTAAGTCGATAAAGTCGCCTGAGTTGCCGTAGAATTGATTGAACATTTCGTTGATGTATCTCTGAGCGTTGTATCTCTCTTTACTTTTTATCTTAAGGACATTGTTAATCCGTCACCTGTTTATTTTCTGGATATCTTCTAGTACTTTCTGTTCATCTTCTGAGAAGAAATCTTTGTATTGCACTTGCTGTCATGCTCTCGTTTGTTGTTCTCCCTCTTCATATTTTTCTTGTACTACCTTTTCGAGCATCTCTTGTACGGAGTCCTGTATCTGCTGATTGATTTGTGAATCATTTTGGGTTTGGTTGCAGATCGCTTCAATCGATTGTTTGTCGTTGCTTTGGAGTGCAGCTATGGTGTTTTGATGGAGTGATTGATATTGCGAAAGTCATTGAGCGCCTTTGATTATGGAAGGCAGGATGTTTTGGTATGGCGTATCGATGCAGATGAGCGGATCGTCGATTCTCTCTCAGAATCCTTTTCTATACGTTTTTGCGTTTTCCTTTATCGTTAGTCCTAAGTCTCCTACTTGTTCTTTGCTCGTATCTACGATAGCGTTGAGCTTTTGATAACATTCGTCACCTAGACTTGCAGCTCTTTGCTCTATATACATCTCTTCTTGGGACAATGTGCCAGCTACTGCTGATATGATATCATTGATATTATCTATGTTGGTGATAATGGCTTGTCCTATCCCATAGCAGGTCTTGATGTCTATAACCGAAGATAATGCATCTATTGTGCTCTCATTGCTTACGATAGCTTCGCGTATATTCTTTGGTGGGGATAGTCTTTTGGCTATAGTGAAATTCTGATCTGCCTGTGCTATGAATTTCTGTGCTGTCTCCAATCATGATACATTGCTTTGGAGAGCGTTTTTGTAAGCGATCAATGTCTGTATGGTGCCACGATTGTAATAGTCTTCGCTTGCAGTACCGCTGATGAGTTCCAATGCTTTTTCGTAATCTTGTTCTTGTATCGCTTCATTCGCTTGGAATGTATTTTCTATCTGCAGTATTTTTTTTCCCAAAGTGCTTGATTGATCGTATCCCTGATTGTTTGCAAGTCCTTCGTATATTTTGCCTTCATAGGCTGCGTTTAATATGAAGATACAGGAAAATAGTAATCATATGCCTGCTATGATTGTGTATACGGTGATATTTTTTTGATTACCGTATTTTGTATCCATATACAAAAATATATCAGGATAAATTTCCTAATTCCAGCTTAATGATTTACTTGATGACTTCAATAAAATTAGCCTCTGTTTTTGCTAGAAATCATATTGTTTGAGCAAATCGTCTATCTCGTTGAGATCAGGTAATATGTTATCCTTGAATACGGAGAAATTCTTCGTCAATATGTCCTGTTTTTCGAAGAGTATGTCGTATTTCTTTTGAAGAAGTCCTAGGTAGAAGACGAGCTTTTTGGCTATGCTGGTTTTGGCGTTGTACTGGATTCTATTCTCTATAGCACACTGTTCGTATTTGATGGAATCCGTAACGGATATATCCATAATTTTCTGATCATACTTGTCGATCGCTTCGAAATAACTCTTGTCGCTTATTTCCTTATCTTTGATACACGCTTCCATATCGCTTTTGAGGATGTTCATCTCTTGTTTTAGATATGTAGAAGTGGTGTCGCCTTTTTGAAGTTTTTCTTCACAGTCGTTGAGATATCTTGCTAGTGCCTCCTCCTTGTCTTGTGCAATATCCAATGTCGCTATTACATCCGTCTTTGTCAATTTTTCTAATTGCTTTATTGTTTCCAATACCTCTCCTTGATAGTTTATCATCTGGAAATCCTTGCCTGCCATAAGCAGATGTAGCTTGATAGCAGTATAACTCAAGTCGTTGATTAGGAGCCCATGTCCCATCCGTTCAGGGCTCTGTTTTTCAAAAATCACGTCGCCTATACCTGTTTCTTGAGCTTGTGAGGTGGGTTGAAACGCTATGACGCTTGCTAGTATGAGTGTCGTTAGAATGATCTTTTTCATGATGAATAGCTATCTATTGGATAAATTTATTGGATGATATTCACGAGTTCTGCCATAGGCAAGAAGATGGATCCTACGATGATTCCTATCACTACAGCGATAATAGCCATGAGAATAGGTTGTATGAGATCCATGAGAATATCTATCTTGGTCTGTAACATATCACGGTAAAAATCTGACATTTTCTTCAATACTTCTGTGACATTTCCCGTATCTTCTCCTACATGGATAATCTGCACAAGGATAGGATCAAATAATGATGATCATTCCATCGATTCGGAAAATGAGAATCCGGCATTGAGATTTTCCTTTATTTCTAGTGCTTTCTTTTTGTAGAAAAAGTTTGTGAAGGTATTTCCCATGAGCTTCAATGAGAGTACAGGGCTTACACCTGCGCTATATAGCTGGCTCAATAATTTGGAGAATCTATACATATAATAAGTTTTCACTACGCCTGAAACCGCTGGTAGCGTTACCATCAATTTATCGATGAATACCTTGAATGTTAAAACGTATTTGTAGAGAAACCTATATGCAAGAATTATTCCTACGATAATGAGAAAAATCAAGAACCACGTATTTTTGATAAAATATGATGCTCCCATCATGAATTTTGTAAGGTCCGGTAATGATTCTTGGTTGGGAAACATGCTAACGATAGTTGGTATGACATAGATGAGCAGAATAGTCACCGCTACGACAGCAAATACGACGAGCACTATAGGATAGGTCATAGCTTTCTTGATTTTTCCATTGATCCTTTCGTTGTTTTCCAACTCTGTCGCTATTTCTTCGAGAATCTCAGGGAGATTACCCATAGTCTCTGCTGATCTCACTAATTCTATCTCTTCTACATGGAAAAAATATTCGTGGTTTTCCATCGCTTGCGAAAGCATATATCATTGAGTCAGTTGATCTATCAAATCCTGGATAATCATAATCAGTCCTTTTTTTGTCTCTGACTTTTTGATAGATACCAATGCGTCTCTGAGCCCGAGTCATGCTCTTTGCGCTACTGCTAGCAACCTGAAAAAATTCGTCTTCTGCTTGAGTTTCGGTGCGAAGAATTTCTTGATGACGAATTTCTCGAAGAATCATAGTTTGCTAACTTCCATACTTTTCTATGAGATAAAATTTATTTATCGAATCTTGCTTTTACATATCTGTAGATCTCATCCAATGTCGTCATTCCTTTGATGACTTTGAATACTCCATCTCTCTCTAGATTTATCATACCTCTCTGTAATGCAACGTTCTCTACTTCGAACGCTGATTTTTCATCAAGAAGCATATTCTTGATTTCCTCGGTATAATCCATCATTTCAAAGAGACCTATTCTGCCTTTGTATCCGCTTCCTCCACATACAGGACAAACCTCTCCTGTCGCTGGATCTTTTCCGCTTCCTGTATATATCATGGCGTTATTTATGAAATCGTTCCATTGCTGCTGGTTGATTTCTCTGCTGAGGATTTCATTTTTTAGTGCTTCTTTTTCGAAATTTCTGAAGCTTTCTTTTGCAAATTTATATTTCGGATTATCTTTTACAGATGTTTGGATTTTACAATGTTCGCATACTCTTCTTACCAATCTTTCTGCCATTACGAGGTTAAATGTACCTACGAGCATATATGGTTTTGCTCATAAGTTATATACTCTTGTGATAGTCTCTGAAGAAGAGTTCGTGTGCACAGTAGAGAAGACGAGATGTCACGTCATAGCTGATTCCATAGCCATATCCAATGTCTCCTTATCACGGATTTCTCACACCATCATAATGTCCGGATCTTGCCTAAGTCCTCATCTAAGTCCGTTGGCAAATGTGAATCCGATATCTGATCTGATCTGCGCTTGATTAAGTCCTGGCATTTTATTTTCCACTGGATCTTCGTAAGTAATGATATTCACTTCTGTGGTATTTAC
>CAZLLU010000023.1:0-14503 GCA_964560855.1 uncultured Candidatus Peribacteria bacterium
ACAGAGGGGTTTCTGTCTCCCCTTGTAAGGGGAGATGCCGAAGGCAGAGGGGTTTATGGACAAAAAAAGCACAATACTCCATAAATCCTCCACCACTCCGTGGTTCCCCTCCTTTACAAAGGAGGACAGAAAAAACACTGTTTCTCTTTGTAACTAGAAAAGCCGAAGAACAAAAAATTTATCTCCCCATGTAAGGGGAAAAGTCTCCCGCAAAAACATGCGGGATAAACTCCGGACAGAGGAGTTTCTGTCTCCCCTTGTAAGGGGAGATGCCGAAGGCAGAGGGGTTTATGGACAAAAAAAGCACAATACTCCATAAATCCTCCACCACTCCGTGGTTCCCCTCCTTTACAAAGGAGGACATTTTTTTTAGTTTAGATTCGTTTTTTCTTTTTGAATATTAGGAGAAGAGCTAGACATACCACGAACATGGCACCCATGAGGATGAGGAAAAAATACGATTGTTCCTGTCCGGGTAATGGTATGTTCATCCCATAGATTCCGCTGATCAAGGTCAGAACTCATGTGATTGCAGCAAAAATAGTCAAGACACCAATCATGGAGTTGGTTTTGATATTCATCAGTGAATTGTAGGTGTCAGCCAAAGAATCTGTATTTTCAAATCCAACGGAAATCATATTCATAATCTTGTCATGCTTATATTCCAAGTCCTCAAAATAGACGTCCAAATCCTCTTTATAGAATTTCGGCAAAGTTTTTTGGAGTTCTTCGAGAATCTCTTGATGTGGTTCAAACATATGTTTGAGTCAGACGATATTACGTTTTTTGATCATGAGTTGTTCAAGAAGCACCCTTTCTAGTTTGGATGAAGAAAAAAGCTGTTCTTCAAGATTGGTAACGTCTTTGTTGGACTTTTTGAGCATTTTGATGCTCTTGTCGTACATAGTATCCAATACCTTATAGAGAATATAATACGGGGAAATCTTAAAATCCTCGTCGGATTCTCTCGTCTTCAATTCTTCTGAATATTCTTCAATGATGGATTTGATGTGATTGGTATCAAATTTCGTCATAGTAATGATGATGTTTTTCCCCAAGATAATGCTGAATTCATTCGGAAAATATTTTTTTATCTTTTCATTATATTTCGGAAAGTTTACGACGATGAACATGTGTTCCTCATAGATATCTATTTTTTCCTGGTTGGTCAATTCAAAAAGGTCTTCCTCGATGAGCTCATGAAGGTTGTATTTTTTTACCAATTCGTTGATCTCCTTTTTTTCCGGATCGAAGAGATGGATTCGATCGATATTGCCGAAATGTAAGACGGTTTTCATGCTAATCGACTATTAAGATAAAAAGATAGCGTAAACGGTATAGACTCGATAGAATCTACTTTCTCTAATTTTAGTTTTGAAGTAATGCGAGAAGTTCTCCATCCAATCCATAATGAGCTATATATGAGTTGGCTGCTTCTCTGACCATAGTGAGTTCTTCACCAAATCGTTCTGGCTTGATAAACTTTTTGGCATCTCTCTTGGTCTTGAATTCTACTTCTGCAGTCATCAATCACTGGAGATTTTTGTAGACATCAAACTCTATAGTGAGTCATTCGTACGGTATATAGTAGCGCGTCTTTTCCAAAAAATGGTTTTCTACAGCAAATCGCAATTGGTTGAATTCTTCTTTTGGTATGCTTGCTTCGATTTCTTCTCTGACGAGTCCGTATCCTTTTTTTCTCGTCACTTTGTATTCGTCTCAGATTTTTCTCACTCTGACACTCTTTCATGTACTTGGATCATTAAAATATCATTGGATGATTTCCTTGTGAGGAAATTGCTCAAAATTTACCGGAGCCTTTTTTACCAAAAATTTTTTTTCAATCTCGAGAGCCATACTAACTTAACTAATAGGTAAAAGTGAATAGTGAATAGTGATAGATTTGCCAGGATGAACTATCGCAATATACAATAGTCCACAATAAGACAAATCTTTCATTATCAATTCAATTATTAATTATCAATTATTTTTGTGGAGTTCGCTTTTTATTATTCAATTTTTTATGCTTCTTGTAGGATAAGAGATAGTACATCTTGAGTGCAAATACAATAAAGAAGAGAATCCATCCAAGTGTTCCAAAGACAGAGATATTTCTATGTGGCTGTTGTTCCGTATTCGTTTCTTCATCTTCTTCGTTTGCTTCAAGGAGTGAAGTATCGAGCGATGTGAGACTACATCCGAGTTTCTGTATAATGGATTTGAGTCCTTTCTGATAGCCGAGATCGGCTTTTGTATAGAGGTTAGCAAGGAGTTCGCATTCGTCTATAGAGGCACCTATTTGCTCTGCTTCTTGTGCTATCCTTCTAAACATCATCGGACCGATTTCCTTATTCAATGCCATACCGGTAGCGCTCTGGAAGGTATATATACTTTCGGTCTTGTTCGCTCATCCATAGGATTGATTATCGGTGATCATAATCTTGAGATCCATAGATTTATCGATAGGAATCCATGTGCCGGGATAGAATGTCAGATAGTTTCCGTTCCATTTGAGGTTGTCAGCTCATTGGAAATACTGCTGTCCGTCAAAGCTGATCATGACGCTATTTTTATCTACACCTTTGCCGATATCTTTGATATCGAAGATGAAATGTTGATCGAGTGTAATCCTTTCTTCGGTGCTTTTCGGATGGATAAGATTGATGCTTGGCGGAATGATATCCGGTTCGCATTCAGGTACTTCAGCGAAATCGAGCGTAAAGGTATCTGTCAAATTATAGGTCTTGGTAGCAGTTTCAGATCGTGAACCTGTTCATAGTCTGATTGTTTGCTTACTTGCAGTTTCACTTTTGAAATAGATCTGGAAAAATGATTTCGTCGCTGTCGAAGAGTCGAATTTTGGGCTGGTGACTTCAAGAATAATCTTGTCGTATTCTATCTTCGATGTGGCTGTGTTGTTGTCTACCGTAGGCAGGATGCGGAGGATTTCTAGGCTTTCCGGATTGTAATAGAGGACTAGCCTGAATTTCGTGATCTTCTGGCCTTGCGGAGAAAAGAGGACGTCAGCGGAGTTTGAACATCCCGCGTGAAGTTGGTCAGCCGGCTGGAATCTTACATCAGAATAGAGCGGTTGAAAGGTGACTTTGGCTCATCGTGTGCATCCTACCAAAACCAACGCTCCGAACGTTGCCCGTCCGAATATTTTTTTTGTTTTCGTCATCAGCTTGTGCTAATGGAGTAAAATACCAGTTTAGTATATGAATGGGCTCAGAAATATCAACTAAAAATATCATTGATTTCCTGACTGTTTTTCATACTTTTATAATACGATATCATTGTTTTTATCACTCATTTCTAAGCATGACCTCCGACCTCAAAAAATTCGAGCAGACACGCAAGACCAATATAGCAAACACCATAGGAAGCGGACTTTGGCTAGGAGTGGAAGAATTGTGACGTGCCGTGAGCGGATCTACCAAGCCTGCTACATCCAAGACGATCGCAAAAAATCAGATATCACCAGAACTCGATAAATATGAGACGTCCAAAATAGAAAAACATAAAAATAAAAATTAATTAATAGTGAATAATGAAAAATGAATAGTGTAGGTATTGCTTGAATGGACTATTGTATATATAAACATTTTTTCTCTTAGTCTTTAGTTATTCACGTATTATTGGTGTATGACCAACGAACAAATCATAGAGGATATATTAGCTCGCGAAGTACATTTTCATTTCTCCAAAAGCGGCGGCCATGGTGGTCAGAACGTGAACAAGAGAAATACCAAAGCGGAGCTTTTTTTTAATATCAGCGATTCTCAATATCTCACTCCTGAACAAAAGCAGAGATTGATTGATTTAGCAGGACATCAGATCCATCACGAGGAAGGTATTCTCATTGTGACGTGCCAGGAAGAACGTTTACAGATAGCTAACAAAGAAAAAGTCATCCATCATTTCAGACAGCTATTGGCCGAAGCGATGATAATTCCTGAAGAAAGGATACCGACGAATATACCGGAAAAAGAGCGCGAAGCACGTATTGTGGACAAGAAGTTCACCAGTCAAAAAAAGCAATCGAGACAGAAACCGTCGCTTGATGAATAAATATATTTTCCTGCCACAAAAAGTTCGCAACACCACCAAAGCGGACTTTTTTCCTGTAAATAAGATTGATAAAAAACACTAAAATTATAAAAAGAAAGAAATCGAGTCATCTTAGCTTGATAAAAACAATCAAGTACATACTATCATTTATGAAATTTTGCAATTTTTTCTATACCATGATAGAAAGCTACAAACACTCTTTTGCACAAGCATTATCGGAGCATATAGCCATTCCTGTGGAAGAACTTTTGGCGATGATCGAGATCCCGCCGGAAAATATTCCGGGAGATTTTGCGTTTCCTTGTTTTAAACTTTCCAAATTGCTCAAAAAATCTCCTCAGCAGATAGCGGAAGAATTGGAAAAGAATCTTCATTCTGACTATTTTTCTTCATTCCAGAATCTCTCCGGATACCTCAATGCCCACATTGCACAACCGCGCTTCATTTCAGATAGCTTTGAGCTTCAAACTTCAGGCTTCAAGCCGTTGTGAAATGAAAGAGTCTTGATAGAATATATGAATGCAAACCCCAATAAACCTCTCCATATTGGCCAGGCAAGGAATGTTTGTATCGGCGATAGTATGAGAAGGATCTACGAAAATTTGTGATATACTATCCATGCATTCAATTATGGAGATGATAGTTGAGTGAATGTTGGTTATAATATAGTAGGGCATATTTTTTATGAGTATCCTTTGGAAACAGATCTCAAATTCGATCATTATTGCGGCAAGATCTATGAAGATATGAGAAAAAAGGATGAAGACCCTCGTTTCAAACAATTACTTTCCGAAACGTTGTTGAAGATCGAAGAAGGTGAAGATGAAGATCTCAAGAAACTTCATTACGACTATACGAGAAGATGTGCGCTTGATCAGATCAGGACATGTCGGAGGATGAACGCGTATTTTGATGCGATCGCACGAGAGACAGATGTTCTGCACCTCAAGTTCTTCGCGGAAGCTATGGATCTCCTGAGAGAAAAATGAGTGATGAAATTCGCTGATGATGGCGAGGCAAAAGGTTGTTGGATATTGGATCTCTCTTCGCTTCCTGAATATCAGAAAGAAGAAAAAAAATACCAGATACTTATCAAATCCGATGGCGTAGCTACGTATGTCGCCAAGGATATCGCCTTCGCGTTGCGAAAGTTAGGCTACCTCACCAAGGATTTCGGTTATGATATCTTCGAGCAGGATCCGAGAGGGGAAACAATCTATACCACCAATTCCGAGCCTACCGAAAAACAGACCAAACACGGATTCGGCAATTACGATACCGCTATCACCGTGATCGACAATAGGCAGCTCCAAGCGCAAGCGATTGTTCAATCAGCATTCAAATTGCTCGAATTAGATAAAGATCATAAACAATATTTACCGCTCGGCTACGGTGTTGTTTATCTGACTCCACAGACCCTGACGAAATTATGATACAAACTTACCGCAGAAGAGCTCGCAGAAAAGAGGTTACCATTCTCCAGTAGAAAGTGACGGACGGTGACTTTGGATGAGATGATGAAGATGCTCCACGACAAAGCATATCGAGAATCCAAAGAGAGGAACTCAGAAAAAGATGATGTCCGATTGGATGAAGTCGCAGAAGCGATCGCTATCGGTTCACTCAGATTCTTCCTTATGAGATTGGATATCGACAAAGATTTAGTATTCGATATTGATGAAGTGTTGGATATGCAAGGAGAGACAGGGGCGTATATATTGTATACCTGAGCAAGGATCCAGAGTATCATCGATGCTGCAGGCGTAGTGGAGAAAATAGAAGCGAATACTGCTGCTTCGTTGCTTACCGTACCGGAAGAATTTGCATTAATCAAAAAGATAGCAGAATTTGATTCCGTTATTGTAGAAGCGAAAAATCAATTGGCACCTTACCTTATTTGTAGATATTTATTGGACATAGCGAAACTCTTAAACAGCTATTATGCTGCAGTGCATATCATAAAATCCGAGGAACAGACGAAGAAAGCGAGAGTGATGTTGTTGGAAAAAGTCCGTGATACGCTTCAGAAATGAATGGATTTGATAGGAATGAAATTCTTAGACCGTATGTAATTCTTTAAAAAAGATTAATGGATTAATATATTACGGATTTCGAATTACGAATTACACTATACTACAGAAATCCGCAATCCGCAATTCGCAATCAATAAATTATTTTAATTTATAAAAGTATAAGGGTATGAAACTTCGTGAAGAACGAGAACAACGTGGGATTATCAACCAGTTTTCAGATGAAAAAGTATTTGATCTTTTGGATAAAGGAGGACAAAAATTCTATATCTGATTTGACCCGTCAGCGGATTCACTCCAAATCGGGAATATGTTTTCCGTCATGTCTGCTGTCCATCTCATGAAATATGGAAATAAATGCTATTTTCTCGTCGGCGGAGCAACCGGTATGATCGGAGATCCGAGCTTAAAAAATGCTGAGAGATCATTTCTCTCCGAAGAGCAATTGCGTCACAATGAGCAATGCATCTATAATCAATTGAAAACATTTCTCGAAAATATCAAAAAAAACTACAATATAGAATTCGATTACGAGATGGTCGATAACTACGATTTCTACAAGGATATGAACTATCTCAAATTTCTCCGTGACGTCGGAAAGTATATGACCGTCAATACCATGATGGCCAAAGAATCCGTAAAAAAGAGGATCGAGGATCCAGATAAGAGCATCACTTACGCAGAATTCAGTTACATGCTGATCCAAGGGTACGACTTCCTCTACCAGTTCGAGAACTATGGTGTGAACATCCAACTCGGCGGTTCAGACCAGCGAGGAAATGTCACAACCGGTATGGAGTTGATCAGGAAAAAATTAGACAAGGAAGCATATTGTTTGACGGTGCCTCTTATCACCGACGCGTCCGGAGCAAAATATGGAAAATCAGAGGGAAACGCAGTCCGGGTAGATAGAAAGAAAAATAGTCCGTATTTTGTTTATCAGTTTTTCATGAATGCCGAAGATGTCTTGGTGGAAAGATTGCTCAAAGTGTTCTCATTGAAAACGTTGGATGAAATTGATGCTATCGTCAAAAAACACATGGAGAAGCCAGAGCTTCGTTACGGACAAAAAGAGTTAGCGAGTCGAGTCGTCGAAGTGTTGTTCGGTAAAGACGCTGTCGCACAGGCGGAAAAAATATCTAAAGTACTCTTCGGTGGAGCTGATATCATGGAGACGATTTCATCATTCAACAAGGAAGATATCGATGCATTAGCCGAGGAAACATGATCACTAAATATTGAGAATTGAGAATTGAAAATTGAGAATTGAAAATTGAGGATATTGGATATTTTTACGCAGTCAGGATTGACAAGTTCCAACGGCGATGCCAAAAAAATGGTACAGTCCGGAGCGTTGTTTGTTAATGAAAAGAAAGTGGAGGATCCACAGATGATGTTGTCCAAGGCAGATGCTACCAACGGTATCTTGCTTATCAGAAAAGGAAAAAAACAGTTCAAAATAATTAAGATGGGATAGGTTGATAGAGATGGATTAGATGGGATAAAAAATAAAAATATGATAAATCCTATACTATCTAATCCGTCTAATCTATCTTATTATTTTTGTCTACATTGTCTACATATTTGTCCAGTTCTCAACCCGAAACTTGGAAACCTTTTTCTCTTGCATTAAAATGTCAAAAAGCTACAAAATAGCGTTCAAATATTTTTTGTTATTTGTAAATTTTACTTATATTATGTTAGCAGATGAAATTCAGTAAAAAAACGATTTTTGCCGCATTGGTTATTGTATCGTTGGTCATCGTATTCTTCGTAGGAAGAAAATTCGATCCAGAGACAGGGACCAGAAATTTTATTTTCACAGCGAATGGGTTGTCTCATTTCAGGAAAGGACTCGATGTTTCTTGAGGAACTAAACTCGTCTACAAGATCTCCTATGATAAATATGAGAAGATCTATACTGACGTAACTCAGTTCAATACACTCAAGAAGACGATAGAGACAATCATCATGAAAAACATCGACAATAGGATTTCAAAATTGGGAGTCAGTGATTACAAGTCATACGTTCAAAATATGGATGATGATCATTATATTGTAGTAGAAATCTGAGGTATCGCAGATCTTGATCAAGCAAAAGAATTGATTGGTAAAACACTTGAACTCGAATTCAAACTCGAGAATCCTGAGAAACCAACCAAGGCAACCTTTGCGGAAAGAAAAGCGTTAGCCAACAAAGTGCTTGCTGAGATAAAAGCTGATCCTGATAATATTGCCAAGATCCTTGAAGGAAGAATGTCAGAAAATATCTATTACAACGTATTCGACGGCAATACTTTGGATCAGTTGCCTGATATCTACCAGAAGAATCCTAAGCTTCTCGACAATGCCGAGATCGGAAAAATCTATGGATTGATAGATGGTAATTACACTACCGTTTATCAACAAAGCACTTCTGCACTTGCTCAAGGTAGTGGAGTCAGTCTTGATGGACATACCATGTTCCGTGTAATCTGAAGAGAACAAGGAAAGGATCTTTCCGGTAATGCTGCTACATTATATACATTCGAAGATGTGTTCGTTCAAGATAGAGAGACATGGGTACCTGCGACTGACGGACAAAATATCCTCAATGGAGCATACTTCAAATTTGCAAACACTTCTACTTCAGAAATGGGAAAACCAGTTGTCGTTATCAATCTAGATGATAAAGGAAAAGAGATTTTCTGTAACATAACCCAAAACAATATCAACAAGCCTATGGCGATTTTTGTCGGAGGTAATCTATTGACAGCGCCAAATATCCAGACGAAGATCTGTGGATGAACCGCTCAGATCGATGGTTCATTTACTACAGAATCAGCAAAAACATTGTCTAATGCATTGAATGAATGAACTTTACCAGCACCGTTGATCCTCATGCAAGAAGAGAAGATCAGCCCATCGCTCGGAGATAATGCGTTGAACGGAGCGTTGCGGGCAGGATTGATCGGTTTTGTAGCGATCCTGGTGCTCATCTATTGTATGTATGGAACCAAGAAGATGATTGTCACCGGTACAGTGCTACTATCGTTCATCATAGTGCTTGCAGCATTCATGAAACTCACGGATTATGCATTATCGCTTTCAGGTATAGCAGTCATTATCCTTTCCATAGGAATGGGAGTCGATGCAAATATCCTGATATATGAGAGATTACGTGAAGAGCTTAAAGAAGGAAAAAGCATAGGAGGAGCAATCGATCATGCAAGAGATAGAAGCTGGTCAGCAATTAGAGATGGACAGATCAGTACAGGATTGATCGCATTTGTTATGTTCTCTATGGGAACTAATGTCTTTAAGGGATTTGGATCTATGTTAATTGTGACAATATTGCTTACCTTGGCTTTCAATGTTCCATTGACCAGAATACTATTACATATGTTTTACAATCCAAAGGAAAAATAAATCGGACGGATTAGATTGATATAGAGGGATTAGATTGATAGAGACGGATTAGATTGATTAGATAAGTTTAGATATCTATCCCATCCATAATTCTATCCCATCCATTAGTCTACCCCATCTTCAATATCTTTTAATTTATTAGTCTGAATAATGAAACAAAAGATCTTCTTGATCATCGGAATTCTGCTCCTCAGCTTTTTCGGAGTGAGCATATTCAATGAGTTCATGGCAAATCACACGTATTATCAAGGTATGTTGGCGAGCCGAACAAACCGAAAATTAGTCATTCGGAGCGTCGTGGCGGTCTGCATTCCTTTGATCTATATTATCAGGTCAAAGGTGTTTTCCGTGAAGAAGTTTTTCCTCTATATCATCCCGATCACGTTGATGTTCTACACGACTGTGTTTATCGTAGTAAAGGATACCATCGTCGGTGGATCTGCTTGATGGATTATTCTGATGATAAATACCTTACTGATCTATTTTCTCGGTATGTATACTATCCTCGGATTGACGGCGTTGGGTACGCGAATTTCCAAAAAGTTCATACAGTTCAAGGAAACGAGACGACAGGAGATGCTTATTAATTTCTGAATAGGATTGGGTATACTTTTGTTGGTTATATATGTATTCTCTATGGTACACTTGCTTCGGGGAGTAATTATCTGGATTCTATTTTTCGGACTCGGATATATGATCTACCACATGAAGAACGATATGGTTCCGTATAAGGCTATCATAGCTGATGTAGCGGAAGAGTTCAGAGGAAAAAAGTTGAAACAGAATCGATGGAAATGGTTAGGTATCATCTTGTTGGCAATTTCTATTATCTACTATCTATACGGATTCCAATTGTCTATCATCCCGTATTCTACAGCTTGGGATGCTAATCATGAATATATGTATGTTCCAAAAATACTTGCGGAAAATCATGGAGTATTGCGAGGCAATACATGAGCTGGAGCTATGGCATCATGACTTCGGCATATGTTCATTACATTCTGGTTTGCACTTATCACTCCTATCAAAAGCCGATTCTGGATGTCACCAGGTACTATCGCAGTAGCGATGAACTTTCTCAGTGGAATATTTGTTTTAATCTTCTGAACAGGATTGATCAAGGAAGTAATCAGCTATTTCGCTCCAAAAAAAGATGAAGATGAAACAGTGACTACACTTGGTACATATAGTGGATGGATGATGCTATTGTTCCGGCTTACCAGCGGAATGGGAGCCTTCCTTGTCTTCGTAGACAATAAGACGGATCTTTGAGTAATGGCATTAACGATATTAGCGATGCTATCAGGATTCATCTTCCTTAAATATGTGATGGATAATCGTGAACATGGTCTCAAAATCCATCGAGATTCTCTCAAATATATCATCATCTCGTGAGCGATGTTTGCTTGGGCATTGATGGCAAAACAGACAGCGTTCATCGATATCGCATTGTTCTGATTGCTGCTCATAGGACTTTGGATCAATAGTATCATAGCTATTGGAGCAGGTATTATGACGGTAGGAATGTTGGGAGTACTCAAGATAGCCAATGCGCCTGATATGCTGAATCCAGTTGCAGGAAAATATATCATGCTCGTGGGAGCTGTCGTGATCATTATCGGAATCATCAAGATGTTTATGAAGAAACAATGGACAGCTGATGTAAAAAGATTGTTGAAATATATATGAATATGGGCGCTTACTTTGGTAGGTGTTGTGTTTGTTTTCAAATGACCTAACATATTGGTATATCAAATTACTCAAGGTACATTCACTCCAGTCAATTTCATCAAAAGTACCTTATTAGTCCAAAAAGATGAGCCTAAGGTATTGCTGGCAGCTACAGGAACTGTTGCTTTGGATATACAAAATGCAGTAGATAAACAGGTGGTAGAGACAACTACCTATACTCCGGAACAATGTGCTGAGATTACCTATACTGATGAAGAGTTAAAGGAAAATATGAAGACGGCAGTAGTTACCAACGAAGATGTAGGAAGATATGTCGGATACGGACGAAAAGATATAAGCAAAGGAAATGGACTCAATCTTGGATATGGATTATTGAGACTCTTCTATCCAAAGAATGATGTTTGCTATGGAATCAATGGCCAGGCAAAATTGCTTTGTAAAAATGCTCAAGCGATAGAGAATTTCAATATCCCTGAATTGCAGAAAATGTTTGCTCAATTGAAGACGGGAAGTGAAGCGTATGAATTGGTCAGCGGTGCATTGGCTGCTTATGAAGCAAAAGCATCGAGCTCAGTGATCAATCCAGCGGAATATAGAGATCAGATACTTGCGATCAAACAATATTACCAAAATCATGCTATCAAGACTGAAGCAGGAAAAATTAATATTCCATATAGATATCTGACGCCATTCAATGTTGTGTTCAATCGGTCATTGCAAAATCTTAGCAGCTATTATACCGATATCGGATATGTATGGCTGATAATATTGGGTATGTTGGTGCTTGGATTTGTATATGCATTATGCAACGCAAAGCGTTTCAAGCAAGATACTAATCTAGTAGTGATTTCATGAGTGACCATTATAGGACGAGCTATCCGATGGATTATCGGAGGAGGTATCGTTTGGTATGGAATGGGATTGATTGTATGGACAGTCATTGCAGTAGCGCTCATCCTCAAGGATATGCTTACTCATTCCCAAAAAGAAAAAGACAAAATGCTGCTCTATATCTTATTGTTCCTCTTTGCTATACGAGGATTGGTGCAGTTCGTCATGAACTTCATCAGGATTTCTTCTCAATGAGGAAGTGGTCCTTTCCTTCGATACAGAATGAATAACGGACAGGGTGTAGAGATAACTTCTGACCTTCAGCAGAAAGAAGTTGTGAAGACAGGATATGGACGAAAAGATGTTTTCGATCTCCAGTTCCCTCACTACAACAAATTCATAGAATATGTAAAAGACAGACCAAATACTGATGGCGTTTTGATAGCAGGAACCTATATCCAGTACTTCCTTCACAATCAACGTAATATAAGGTCTGACGGAATGCTTTCTCGATTCCGAGAGCAGAATAGTGATGGTAATATGTGTAAGTCATATCAGAGGCTCAGAAATAATAATCTCAAATATCTTGTCATCGATCCGAATATCGGAACTGTTGTAATGGGAGAAGGAAACGAATCGCTCTTCAATAGATTCTTTGCAAAAAGAGATGCAGTAAGCGGAAAGATAGAAGAAGACGGAGCAATAAGCAATCTTGTTAAACTCCGGAAAGCAGGATATATCAAATTATTCAATACCAATAACTTGGGAGCGAAGTATGCCTTCGAATTGGATGACGCAGCATTCACCGCAAAATTCGGTGCGATGTCTGAAGATGATTTAGTCTTCCTTAGGGCTAAAATGTCGGTTGCAAGATTCTTCCCTGATGCTCAGGAGTTGATCAACTTCATCGCTGAAGCATTTACCAGCAGAATAAGTAATGGTAAAGTTATCGGTGATATCGCTGATGTATATGGTAAAACAATAGATGAAAATAAAGTTCTCAATGCTGCAAATATAGTGCTGACACAGCAAGGGGCTACAGAAGAGGTCACGAAATATGTCGGCGAATTGACACAAGATGAGAGGCTCATCCTCATGCAATATCTCGGTCTCAGAAATGTTGCCACATCCAACAGCACACAATATCAGGAATATCTCAATAGTATCATAGGACAGAGTTTGGGTTGAGGGTCACAACTTATCATATTCGAATTAAACTAATTAACCAATTAGTAGATTACGGATTTCGAATTGCGGATTAAAAAAATTCGTAATACATAATTCGCAATTGAATAATCAATTAATTTATTTTGTAAGTTATATAGTCATGAAGTTAGATGTATCAGAAATTAAAAAAAACACCATCCTCGAAATCGATGGTCAGTTATTCAAAGTGATTGATTTTGCATTTATGCAATGTCAACAAAGACAAGGAAGTTATACTTTCAAACTCAAAAATCTTGTAACGGGAAGTGTCCAGAACCTAACCTACAAGTCATGATCCGTTATAGAAAAAGGTGATGTGATAACCAAAAACGCAGTTTTCCTATATAATGCCGGAGATACATATACCTTCATGGAAAATGATACCGGAGAGATGTATGATCTCGATAAAAACATGGTCGATGATATCACAGGATATCTCAAGGAAAATATGGATTGCTATGTTATGGTTCACAAGGGCAATGTCATCAGCGTCATCCTTCCTCCTACGGTTTCCTACAAGATTATTGAGACTGTTCCTGGCGTCAAATGAGATAGAGCGCAAGCAGGAAAGAAACCAGCGAAGATAGAGACCGGGTTAGAGATTATGATCCCATTATACAAAAATGAAGGCGATACAGTGACGTTAAATACGCTTACGGGAGAGACAAATTAATTAAGAATTAAGAATGATATATTTAGTTATGGAATAGAAAAAAAGAGCTGATGAAGGCTCTTTTTTTTAAACATTATTTTTTCTGGATGAAGATCTTGATATCCCGTTTTCCTTCGGGGAGTGAATTTTTCAGGATCCGTGGGTTCAATTTTCTGAGCTCATAATAGCCGACTTTATTCTGTCTGGCTCGATCCGTGAGATTCTCCACCTGCTTCACGCTTTTGGATGTCGTAACGAACGGTTCATACCTATCACCCAATGTATCGCTATCGAAGAAACGATATCTATTTTCTCGGACATATTTTGTCGCTAAGATCCTGAATACATATCTGGAAGTCTCGCTATTGAGTCGAAGATCATAATAGTTATTGGTGAACTGGTTATTGATGCTTGTCTGCAGGCCATTTTCGCCTCTGTTGTAGGCGGCGGCTACAAGCGTCCGCTTATCGAATTGCTTACTTAACTCTTTGAAATGTAGGATGGCCGCCGCCGTAGACTTTTCAACGTCGAAACGTTCATCTACATACTCATTGACGATCAATCCATATTTTTTGGCTGTTCACGGCATGAATTGTCGGATGCCGGCCGCACC
>CAZLLU010000024.1:0-11814 GCA_964560855.1 uncultured Candidatus Peribacteria bacterium
TTCTCGGAGCTTCAGGAGTAATCTTACGCTTGATAAATCCTAACTTCTTCGGATAGAATTGGTGGAAGGTGGAAGGTAGAAGGTGGAAGGTGGTGTTTTAGATTTTATAGCTATATATGCCGATACTTGAAAATATAGAAACCCGACAAGAATCTGTAGAATTAGCTCAAATGATACATAAATTATGTAAAAATCATGATGAGATAAAACATGATTATTGACTTAGAGATCAGTTGCAAAGATCATCAGTAAGTATTGCAAGTAATATTGCAGAATGAAATGATAGAGAAACTAATAAAGAATTTGTTAGATTCCTTTATATTGCTAGAGGTAGTTGTTCTGAATTAAAAACTCAATTGTATATTATAAAATGATTATGATATCTGACGAAAGAAACATTTGATAATCTTATTTGAAAAAATATAAAAGTACATAAAATGCTAAATGGAATGATAAAATCGATAAAAGAGAAAGAGCTGGCAAAATAGTTTATTTCTACCTATTACCTTCTACTTTCTACAAAAAAAACGTTTTAGTTTTTTTTTAAAATCTTATGGTTAATGTAAAATTAAAAAATGGTTTCCTTATCGAAGGAAAATTGCTCTTCGGCTTTGAACATAATGATCCGAAATATATCAACCTTGCTTCTGAGCCAGGTGATGATATGCGTTATGAAAAGCTCGATTATGCGTTGGTCGACTATCCAGGTGAATATGATATCCAGGATATCGGTATCGAATGTTTTCTTGGCACCAACAATAAACTCAATTATGTTATCGATCTATGAACTAAGAAGATCGGTATCATCCAATCTGCTGATGTATTGGATTTGGATGAAGTAGGTGAGGTGAATTATCGATTATATCAAGACGATAAGATAGCAAACAAAATAGATCAGCTCGAGCTCGAGTGAGAAAAACAAAAACTGGAAATACCAGAAACGAATGAATAATTAATAATTAAGAATGAATAATGTAGGAATAGCTTGAATGGACTATTGTATTTGCGATAGTCGGTAAAAAGCAATACCAACATCATTCATTATTCATCTTTCATCGTTCATCGGTTTTTATGACGTTCGAACCGCTTTCATCATATCTCAGACCAAAAAGCTTGGATGAGTTTGTCGGACAATCACACCTTGTGTGATCTGGCAAACCGCTGAGCGTTTTTTTGCAATCCGACAAAGTGCCTTCTATGATTTTTCGAGGACCACCCGGGTGCGGAAAGACGACGATAGCGCATATTATTTCTCAGACATTGAACGCCGATTTTTTCTATCTTTCGTGAGTTACGAGCAAAAAAGAGGATTTGCTCAAAATCGTCGATCAGGCGAAAAAGAATTTCCAGTACGGCAAGTCCACTATCATATTCCTGGACGAAATCCATCGTCGAAATAAAGCACAGCAAGATACGTTGCTTCCTTATGTGGAGAAAGGAACGGTCATTTTGATTTGAGCGACGACGGAGAATCCGAGTTTTACGGTGAATAACGCGTTACTCAGTAGAAGTAGGGTATTCGTCTTCGAAAAGTTGTCAGATGAAGAAATTTTTTCTTTCATAAAAAAACAATTCTCTCTGATCCTCAAGAAACATCCGGACTTGCAATTGACGGATGAACATATTCTTCTCGTTTCCAAACTTGGAAATTGAGATCTTCGTAATGCCTTGAATGTCTTGGAATCCGCTATATTTTTGGCAAAAGAGGGAAATATCACTGATCAGATAATTTTGCAGGCAGGACAGAAAAATATCTATTACGACAGGAATGGTGAAGAACATTACAATATCATTTCCGCTATCCATAAGTCATTGCGTGATTCAGATGGTGATGCTGCTTGCTATTGGATACAGAGAATGCTGGTTGCGGGAGAGGACCCATTGTATTTAGCTAGAAGATTGCTGCGTTTTGCGTCGGAGGATATCTGACCAGCAGACAATAATGCGTTGTTATTGGCAAACCAAGTATACGATGCTGTAGCCAAAATCGGAAAGCCGGAATGTGATGTCTTCTTGTTTCAACTCGCTATTTATCTTGCTAAGGCAAAAAAAGATAATATCGCTTATCGTACTGCGTTGGCCACGAGGGCCGATGTAGAGAAATATGGCAATCTGCCGGTTCCGCTACATTTGCGTAACGCACCGACCAAATTGATGAAAGAGCTGGATTATGGTAAGGGGTACAAATACGCTCACGATTATCCTGATACAAAAGTCGATCAGGAACATTTTCCGCCTGAACTCAAAGGTCGCACCTACCTAAAATAGATTTCTATCTTCTTGTTTTTTTGTGTTTTTGTCAATCTATTCCGCTAGGTAAACCTTGTATTGCTCTGTTAAATAAGTATTTTATACTCATATTTTTAGATTTTTATATTATTCAAAAATGGCATTTCCAAAAAAAACAACTAAGGCTCCTGCAGTCATGGTAGAAACCAAAAAAATTTCTACAAAGGATACTTGCGGATGCAGCATGACATGCTGTGGCAATATCAAGCACATTTTGATGTTTGCTCTTGTTCTCCTCAACACCATCATGATCGGATGGATTCTTTGCAATCAAACTAGAATCGAGGCTGAAAAAGTAGGAGGAAGAGAAAATTACAAGATGGTTCAGGAAATCTATAATTCAGATACATTCAAAACTGCACAAAAACAGCAAATCGAGCAGGCATTACAGATGTATCAAGGAGGAATGCAGGCTATACAGCAAGTTTCTGCGGATACTACTGTGGACACTACTGCAGTAGCTCAATAGTTTTATTTGCATATCATTCATTATGGACAAAAAACCTGAAAAAATACTTATTATAGCGCTTTTGGTGCTTAATCTTCTTCTTGGTCTTTATATAGCATTCATCAAACCTAGCGCATATAGCTTGGAAGCAATGAAGGCTGGAGGAGCGGAGAATATGCGTATGGCAAAACAGCTCTACAAATCTGAAGTCTATATCCAACAACAGAAATCTACGCTTGAACAGATTTTGGGAAGCATGAATCAACCTACTGCTGTTCAACCTGAAACCGTTGAAGAAATCCCTACGGTAACGGAATAATTTTATTTTGATAATATGTTTATTTATGGCTACTGAAAAAAAGACAGATATGATGAAAATGCTTTTCATCGGTCTGTTGATTCTTAATGTCTTGATTGGCGCTTATGTTGCGTTCTTCAAACAAGATGCATATTCATTGGAAACCTTAAAGGTTGGTGGAAGAGAAAACATGAAAATGGCTATCCAATTGTATAAGTCTGATACTTATATCCAACAACAGAAATCTACACTTGAACAGATCCTTGCTTCTATGGGCACTACTGCTGATACTACCACTCCAACAGCTCAAGAAGATACTACTACTCCGGTAGCTTGAGACATTGCTAAGTTCGCTGCAATCGCTCAAGACGGATATATTCTTGGAGACAAGAATGCAAAAGTCACTATCATAGAATATTCCGATTTGCTCTGTCCTTACTGTAAGAGACATTACAATGCTCAGACTATCGAAAATCTTGTAAAGAAATATCCTAATGATGTGAATATGATTTTTAGGCAAATGCCATTGCCTCAACTTCATCCTACTGCTCCATTGTGAGCTCAGTGAGTTGTTTGTGCAGGTAAGCTTGGTGGATCAGAGAAATATTATGCATATCTTGCTGAAGCGTTTAAAGCTGAAGAATTCACTGAAGATAACGTAAAGGCTATAGCTAGCGATATTGGCCTCAAAAAGTCAGATTTCGCTGATTGTCTTACTAGTGAAGAAACTATCGCAGCAGTGAATGCTCAAGTTCAAGAAGGTCAGTCTTTCGGTATCAATGGAACTCCAGGTAATCTCGTTGTAGATAATGCAAAAGGAACCTATACCGTTATCGCTGGAGCATATCCTGCAGAGACCTTTGAAGCAGAGATTGCTAAAATATTGTGAAATTAATAGTTACATAGTTTAAGGAAGAGACTCTGCTCACGCAGGGTTTTTTCTTTTGTCCCGTTGGGCTTATTTTTCCTCATATCTTTATTTCTTGGGGCTTTTCGTACCCCAATCCCTACGACCAATAGTTTTACCAAATCATCCATCATTTTTTAGTTTCCCTTCTTTTGGAAGTAAAGGAGGATAACAAAAATATTGGATAAAAAGATCAAACCGGATTCTATATTCTGAATGGATATTTCATCTATACATGATCTACACTTCGCATTTATCCACGCATAATTGGCGGAATAATGACTAAAGATTTTTTTATTAAAAAAATCCTCTGATTGGTACAGAGGACTTTTGTTTTTTTATATTACTTGCTGAATTTTTGCTTCTGGATTTCGAGCTTGATATCTTCGATATCATTCTTGAGTTTTGTCATTTCTTTTTTCTTTTGTCTGATGATTTCCGGATCAGCTCCGTTTGCGGAAAGTCTAGGAATCATGCTTCTTATTGTCTGCAGTTCTTGCTCTTTTTGGCGTAACATATCTTTGAAATTCTCTTTTTGATTGATCTTCGTTTCTTTGTGTTGCGTCTTGATACCTATCGTGATGTTGATGATGCTTTCTGTATGGTAATTGTTGAGCTCTTTTTCGTTTTCGAGGTATTCAATCGATGATACGTTAATCAGTTTAGTAAGAATTTTTTCCTGTTTTCTGAGATATTGCAGAAAATCTAGCGGTGCAAAGAAACAGATATCTACTTCCTCGTGCTTTGCGTACTTGTATTCTTGTTTCATTGCAAGGAATCTATCTATGATATCCATAAAGAGCTGTGTTTTGTAGTTCTTTGTAATGTCATGCAGTTCTTCTGTCGTCTGTTGTGCGAGTATCGGTCATTCTAGTCCTACGATCTCTCGTATCTTTTGCGTGATGAATGGGATGAACGGGTGCAGCATCTTCAATATATTTCCGAGGCATCGCAATGTTACCTTGCTGCCGTTTTCGGTATCTTGATGTTTCTGTATTTCCAGATATTTATCGCAGAAATCCTCTTTGGTTATGTGGATGATCTTTTTCATGACCGTATCCAATGCGTTCTTTTCCAAAGCTTCTTCATATTCTCTCTGTAATTCTGTGATCTTATAGATGCTTCGTAGTTCGAATTCGCTCAGGGTATTCTTCTTTTTTTCTATATATCCGGTTAATTGCTTGAAGTCGGATATCTTTTTGGTTCATTTTTTTTCGTAGAGATGCTGTCCGATATATCTGGATGCATTTCGTAATTTATTGATGAATTGTTCGTATTCTTCTATATTTTGTGTCGTATCTATCGCGTACATCCTTGTACAATCCGTTCAGAAATTCTTGATCATCTCTTTGAATAGTTCCTTGTCTTTTTTTCTTGATGAAGTATTCTCTTGTACATGGCATACATCGAACAGCATTTTTTTCTGAACATTTTCTCCTATGATGATCGTCTTGAGTAATTCCATGATCTTCTGTTTGTCGATGCAGAATATCTTCTGCGGCTCTTTTTTCTTGTCATTGAACGCTTCCATCATCTTGATCAAAATGAGTGCATTTCCTAATGTTTCTTCTATTTTCTCTTTTTGTTGTATCAAGCCTTCGTCGTTTGGTACGAGCGTGTCTATTTCCATGCTGTAGAATCATTTTTTCTTGCTGGTAATGGCTACGGATTTTTCTAGAAGCCCTGTCAGTCACATTGAGAATTTTTCGAAATTACTGATGCCTTTGTCTTTTTCTGTATATTCGATGAGTTTTTTCAGTTCATTCAGTTCCTTGCCATATCCTCTCGGCAATATTTCGTTAAAAAGCTCGATATATACCTCTAGAGTATTCTGCTCTCCTGTACGACTTTTTCATAGCAATACATCTATGCATTCCTCAATACTGAAATGCTGTCTCAGGCGTCTATCTACTACGAGATTGAAGATGATAAGCGACAATACCATAAGCTTGTTTTTGGTCTTTTTTGCAGGAAGGTTGATGAGTTCGTTATCTGATATGAAATAATTCTTTCCTTCCTTGTTTTTCCGGAACGGTAGGCAATATCATTTAGAATCTTCTTTTGTCACCGGCCGGTATTTTATATTTTGGACTGTTGTTATTATCTGTCCCTCGAATTCTTCTGGTATGATTTGCAGTCTTTTTTCTTGTATTACGGATGTAACCTTATGCACATCTTCATCTATCTTTATGAAGAGCTGATTGCAGAGGAGCGGCCATGCTCTTTCTCCACTCTTTTTGTGTATAATCACCTCTGCTTCCACATTTTTGGTGGATTCTAGATTGTGGATATCATCCAAGTTCTTTACGATATTTTTTACGAATTCTTTTGCTTCTTTACCACAGAAATCACCTGCACATTTTGTGAAGCATCCGCTTTTGTCGATAGCGAATTTATCTATCTTCAATCCATTCTTTTGTGCTATCATTAGCGATTTTTCGTCGTGTGCTGGTGTTACTCTGATGATGCCGGTCCCTTTCATTGGATCGACGGATTCGTCTGCGATGATCGGTATGGTCTTGTTGATGATCGGTATGATGACTTTGCTTTTTATGAGCTTCTTGTATCTCTTGTCGTCTGGATTTACCGCCAAAGCGACATCTGCAAAGATGGTCTCGGGCCGGAGTGTTGGAACAATGAGCGAAATATTTTTTGTATCTACAAAATATCTGATGTTGTATTGTTTTACATTCATCTTCTTTTGTTGTAATTCGTCAGTACCTAGTGTTTTTTGCTCTTTGATGCTCCGATAGTTTATGGAACAATCTTCATAGATACGTCCGTCATTCACCAATTCTACAAAAAGATTTCTGACAAAATTCGTATTCCTTTCGGAATAGACGACATTATCTGTATCTATACCAAAAAAAATCCCTGCCTTGATTAGCATATTTTCGTAGCTTTTTGTCTTGAGATCCTTGCTCTCCGTATCGAAGATAGGTAGGAGCTTTGTTTTGATCCCTTTCATTGTCTTGTATGTAGCCATTACGCTTTCTTTGATGAGGCCACTAACGGATTCTAATGGTGTATCCTTGGATATCATTGCCGGTAGTTGCGTGATTACGGTCTCCCGTTTCGTCGCATCTTTTTTGGTCGTGAAGAGTTTCTGAAAGTAGTTTTTTTTGAGAAATTCCGATTCTATGGAAAAATGATTATATTTTTTTTTGATATCCATCTCTTCGAAAAAAATTTAAATTTTAAATTTTCAAACGTATTGCAGGTAATTAGTTTTTTGCATATCCGTAGAGTTTATAGGCTACGTAGCCGAATAAACTTATGAAAATGATAAGCATGATATTTTCAGCTGGACCGACTACGATTTTTTTTGTGTTATCGATTTTGAGATTTGTTCCATCCTTGCAAACAGCTTCAACAAGATAGTATGCATATTTGTACTGATGTGATGCTGGATTCGGATTGAATGGGTATTCAAACATTGTGCCTGTTGTCTCTCCGATTTTCTGCATTTGCGTTGATTCTGTGGCTTCAAAATCTGATTTGTAGACGATATATTTTTCTACGTTGTTCACTGCACTTCGTACGAGATAATATTTATCTCAGATCTGACCTGTACTTACTTTGATACCTACGACTACACAACTTGATTCTTCTCCTATTTTGGTTTCTGTGATCTCTGAAGGAGTGCCGGTAGGATTGCTGTTTGCATCGAGTGGAGTGATTTGGAAATAATATTTTTCTCCTATGGTAAGGTTTTCTATGATGATTTCTTCTGTCTGTACGATCGTAGAAAGTGTCAGATCGCTCTTGCTCGTTCCGTACTCGATCATAAATTTGTCTGCATTGCCTATGGTTTCCCGTGTTACATTCAATTTTGTCTTGTCGATGCTATCTGAATACATCCTGATTTTTCCTATACCGATACCTTCTTCTACTATCACGGTAGCTACTCCGGTATAGCTCTTGGTCTGGCCGAGGACAATGAGATCTACATCTACTTGCAGATTTCCTTTGGTGTCCAGAACGATATCTTTGGTAAAAGTCCCTGCTCACTGTTTATCCATAGGGACAGATTTTCCATCGCTTAACTTGATCTGCGCTGAAGTCACGCTATCGCTGGTCTTGACCGTAAATGTTGTTTTCTGACCTTGTTTGATCGCTCCTTGTGGAGATATGGTAATGCCATTAAATACACCGTCTTTGATAGGTTGATAGGTGAAATTGATAATCTCGGATTCGCCGATCGTTTCGTTGGATGCATTCAGAATCTTTATCTGAAGGATATTATCTCATTCTGTTATTCAGCTGACGTATGCACTGATATCTCCGTTTGCTGTCGTCATTCCTTGTGATACGACATTGTTGTTGATATAGATCTGATATGGCGCATTAGGCAATACTGGAGCGTTTGCCATAACATTGGCTATGCTGTTTTTTTCTATCCCTCCAGGGACGGGAGAAATGAGCGTTATCGTCTCTGTAGTGGTCGTATCTTGCACTGTCCCTACTATGACGGTTTTTTGTCCTATGATGGTATCGTTGATGATGTCTGATACTTTGACGGTGAACGTTCCGGATTTTTTGATAGACAATCCTTTGGAAAAAAGTTTTGTCCCTTGGTCCTGTGTTTGAAAAGTATAGAGTCCGTCGCTTGGTACCGTGTAATCTGCGGTATCGACGATACCTTCTATCTCGATAAATACATCGCCGAGGTAATCCTTGATTACTGTCCCGTCGGCTTGTACCGCTTTGATCGTGAGGTCTACGGCTTCGTTGATGTCGAATGAGCTCGGCGTAACTTCCACTACGAATGCGTCAGGATCAGCTGCTTGTACTTGGTTTGCTATGAATATCCCTCCGAGCAATCCTATTGCCAATATGCTCGCTATGAATGTCTTGCGTGAAAAATGCATTGCGTGATGATGAAGGATAAAATATTATTTCGAATGTGAGGTGATCTCGTTGAGTGATCAGATAGAAAGTCCTTTTTCCATTACTGTCGCTTCGCTTAGAATGATATCTTCGATATCTCACGTGAATGGTAGCATGATCAGGCTTTCGGATTTGATGACGGTATCGCCTGGATTCGATGTTATCATGATGCTAGCATCATCTGGATTGCTGTATGTCCGTGTCCCTTGTCCGCTGAGATTTGCAGGATCTATGCTGACGGTATCTTTGTCGTAACTGATGGTAAAGTCTATGCTTGCAGGCGTTTCCATTTTTTCTGACAGGAAGATATCTACATATCCGCTATTGGTCTTGTATGCGATATCCCATCCTTTTTCTGCGATGAATTTTTGCTCCTGTAATGAGAGCACACTGGTCATGAAGACTTCAGGATTGTTTACTACGTAGAAAATACCGAAAGCCAGTAATGCCGCTCCGAGGAACATTATGCTATTTTTTCTTATTATCAGGAGTATCTTTTTTATCATAGAAAAACGATGAAACGCTAAAACAATGAAACGACAAAACGTTGTTATGTAGTAGGTATGGTTTTGAGGGAAAAAATCAACTGTATTTGGACGGTTTCGCTAAGTTATTTTGATATAAATTCCGGCTAGATTCCGGCCGCAAAACTTAACGCCGGAATGACGACGCCGGAAGGGAAAATCACCTGTATTTGTTCTCAAAAGCAATTCTGAAAACAGCTTGTACAGTATAATTTCCGGCTACATTGCAGTTTGAAAAAAATCTCAGGATATTGTCTGAGACTTTCTTCAAATTGTATATGTTTTTTTGTCGGATTATTCTTCGCTTTGCTCTTCTACTCCTGTATCTTCACAACCTAATTTCATAAGTCCATTGCTAATATTTTCGCATAATGATGTATCTTCCATTTCTCCTGCTAAATTTACATAACACGTATCTTTGATCAAGGAATCCTCAATTTTTTCGCAATATTCCGGTTTTTTCATATCTATAGCTTTTCCCTGGATACACATGTCTTTTGTAATTACCGTACCTGTGTTGGCTAGCTCGTCACAATCTCAAATATCTTCAGAGCTGAGTTTGCTCGCTGCCTCACACATCTCTTTGCATGATAATTTACCATCTTCTTCTTCGTAGAGCATGTCACATCCTTTGTTACATTCAGCAACATTTACTTCTGATGTTGTTTCATTGGATTGGTCTTCCATTTGTTCATCCATTTGTTCTCTTTGTGTCGAAGATGTTCCACATCCGGCAATAGTTAGTAAGCATATTCCCAGTATCCCTAGCACCCAAATGTTTTTTTTCATGTGTGTATATTTACAAGATAAAGTCTTATTGCTATAGAGATTTGATAGGCAATTACAATTTTTTTATTTTTTTTGTATGCTAAAAATAACTGCTTTCATGTTATAATATGATAAGACTGCATACAACGCCATAGATGACTACGCTTGTCATGTCTTGTATGACGGTTGTCACTGGTCCTGAGCTTGCTGCTGGATCTCTATGCAGTTTTTGGAAAATATGTGTTATAGTCAATGCTACGATAGGCGCTATAGCGATAGCTGCAAATGTCGCTATACATACGCTAAGTGCTAATAGTTTGTTCTGTAATCGTACAAGAGCGATCGCTCCGGAAACTAGACCGAACAATATACCGAATATTATCCCCAAAATTGTTTCTTTGTGGAGATAGTTGCTGAATTTTGCTTTTCCGGTCTTGAGATTTCTGGAATAAATGGTCTCTGTTTGTGTCCCGATAGCATCAGCGATATAGACGATGAAAGGAAGAAAAAATGCTACTTGTATGTTTTTTGCCAAAACCGCTTCAAAACGTGATGTTACAAATGAAATACCGATACCGAGGATCAATCCTATAATCAATGCTGGTAGTCTTAGCTTAAATAGTGTGCGTATCGGTTCGTAGTTGTCGTCAACATAGACGATTTTTTCTTTTTTGTTGGTGATAGATTTGCTCATTTAGAATGAGAAAAATGATAAATTCATCTGTATATTATGGAGATGATTGTCTATTACAACAAAAAATCCGCTTGAGCTAGACGCAGTGAAGCGAAGCGGAACGCGGGCGGGGGTAAACCAGTCTTTGGATGAAGTAGAGATATCGTCCCGGTTAGCTGGGATGTTGTATAACGTTTGCGACTCGTCCGAAGCGCCGGATTCCTTTGAAAAATTTGGTATGGAGGAGGCGTGTAGGATAGTCGCTGTTATGAGAACCGAGTTTTCGAGGTCTTGCGTACGAGGGCATCATGACAAATGTTTTTTATATATGCTTTGTTAGGGGTGTTTTTAATTAATGTTGTTTACAATATGCTCATTTTAATCAGATATATTTATGACCATATCTTCTCCTTGTGTCTTTTTACATGAGAATGGTCATACTATCATAGCTCAGAATGAATTTTCAGATTCTATGTTTCAATAGATAGACAGATATCAGCTATATCAAGATCCTGTTCATCAACCAAACATATTTTCTCATGATCATTCTCAAAAATATGATTTTCTTCGTTCACTAATTTTGCTGTTTTCATCTACACTATAATCGTAAGGATCCATTTTATCGGTGAATTCATATTCTATATCCGAAAATATGGCAGTTGATGGCGCTTTTAAGCGCGCAAGTACCATTTCCTTACACTTCTTTATGTTTTCATACCTAGTAATTATAGGTAATTCTATTCGATTTGATTCGCTCCATTGAACCATAGAAGGATATGATAGAATAAGAATAATAATTATAGCTAATATCCATCGATATTTCTTAGCAATTTTTTCCATTTTGATAATTTTAAAAAATAAATTAATCTGAGCTTATTGTTTTCTATTTCTTTTCCAAAGGAAAATTGCCCCATAAGGGCAAAACACCCCTCTCTATTTAGATAATGCCCGAGTATGTCTCATAACGTCTGGACTTGGTCTGACACTCCAATATTCCATTGAATATAATGATTTGGA
>CAZLLU010000025.1:0-11744 GCA_964560855.1 uncultured Candidatus Peribacteria bacterium
ACTCTTTTTTTGATATCGCTATTAAATGAGATATGCGCTAATATATCAAAAATATCGCTATCTTGAGCAGAAAACATAGTTTTGAGATCTTCTAACTGTTCTTTGTCTATACCTACATCACTCAATTTGTTGAGTAATTTTTCTCTTGTTTCTGGATTGGCTCGCAGCGTCCTAAGCTGTTGTTCGTCCTTGTAGAGCTCAGGAAGTTTACCGATAAGTTTTTGCAAAAATTCTGTAGCAGAGACTGGTTTGCCGTTTTCATCGATATATCTCGTTTCTATGTTTGTTATTTTCAAAACTCTATCATCAGCAAGTTGCACTTCTAGTTTTTCTTTTGGTGTAAATTCTTCTTCTCTAGATTTTGGAGGTAATTCTTTGTGAGGTTTACTTTCTTCAGATCATCATGTAGCTGAGCTTTCTGTTTCTTCTAATGCTTCACCATCCCAGTTATCATCATAAAACTTATTTGTTGCACCAGTAAAATCAATGATAGTAAAGAAATCTTTTCCATCAAACAATCTTGTTCCTCTTCCGATGATTTGCTTAAATTCCACCATAGAGCCAATATTTCTCAGTAGAACAATATTTCTCACATTTTTGGCATCCACTCAGGTTGTCAGCATCTGTGAAGACGTCAAAATCGTAGGAATAGTTTTGTCATTGTCCTGAAACCTCTCGAGATACGTTCTTCCAATCTCTCATTCATTGCTCGTCACTCTGACACAATAATCAGGATCTTTTATGGTTTTGTAGGTATTGATACTATCTCTCATTCTCAGTGCATGACTCTGATCTACACAAAAAACAATTGTCTTTTCGAGTGGATTGATATTTTCCAAAATACTTTTTGCGACAAGGTCATTTCTTTCTGGTACGACAATAGTCTTGTCAAAATCTTGGATTTCATATACAGTCTTTTCTGCTTGTCCTTTAACAATTTTATCTGCTGAGGTAAGCACTAATTCATCGATACTCGTTCGGATCCTTTTGACTTTGTATGGAGAAAGAAAGCCATCATTTATTCCATCTTTGAGTGAATACTGATATACTGGCTCGCCGAAATATCTGTAGGTGTCGATATTATCCTCTCTTTTTGGTGTCGCAGTCATCCCGAGATGAACAGCACTAGAAAAATATTTGAGGATATCATGCCGAGATCACGCCTCATTTGTTCCTCCCCTATGACACTCATCTATGATAACCAAATCAAAGAAATCTGACGGATATTGTTTGTAATAATTTTTCATATCTTCTTCTGCGTATTCTTCTTCTCCTTCTGGCTTGTCTCACACTATCGCCTGATAAATTGCGAAGAATACATTAGCATTGGTAGGAACTTTTCCATTTCTTTTTTTTACCTCCACACCGGTTACCTTGACAATATCTTTTTCCAAAGGGTTAAACGTATTGATTGCTTGGTCTACAAGAATGTTTCTATCAGCCAAAAAGAGTATTCTTGGCCTTCTCTGTGTTCCGTCAATCGCCCATTTTGCTTGAAAAAGTTTCCACACTATCTGAAATGCAATAAACGTTTTTCCTGTCCCTGTAGCTAGTGTAAGCAATACTCTTTGCTTGCCTTCCGTAATCGCTTCCAAAGCTTTTTGGATAGCAATTTCTTGATAATATCTCGGTTTCATTGGTCCGGCAATATGATACGGCTGACTAAGCACCATATCTTTGACAAGATCTTGAGGATCTACAATGCGATGATACAATTCTTCGGGACTCGGATACTTATCAACAAATTTTCCTTTCCCTTCCTGAAGATCAAATTCGTATATTTTCTGTCCATTGGTAGTATAAAGAAATCTAAGGTGTAATTTATTTCCGTAGTCTTTGACCTGTTCTAATCATTCTGTTGGTTCTTTGTTGTAACTTTTTGCTTCGATTATAGCAAGTTTTATTCCGTTATATCTAAGTACATAATCAGCAAAGCATTGTTTCCCTCTTTTCCCTCAGACCAATTTTCTTCCATCAGTAAAATAATATTCTCTGATGATATGGTCTTCAGTTCGTCAATCATCTCTAAGTTTTGGGTCGATAAATTTCGCCCTAGTATCTGATTCAGAATGTGTCATGTTTGTTTGGCAACATAAAAAAAATTGGATTGAAATATATATACTTATTTCCTAAGAAAATCCAATCTTAATGTAGAAAAAAATCCCGTATGAATACCGGAATCTTTTCATGAAAGATAAAATCAGATATATTAATGTATATTTTGAATCTTCCCTAAATACCTCGCCGCATAATACACTATCATACTTTGTAGTCAAACATATACCAATACCAAGAAGAAAATCAATTCTCCTGGCAATCCGGTATACAACAACAATATCACATTGACGACCATCGCTGCGATACACGAGATGATCCGATAAATATAATCCGTCTTGCTGAATATCTTGGCCAACATCGGTACCCTATGTGCATAGAAAATCATCCCTGCGCTCCGGACGTTCCGGATAATACCCCGCGTCACTACTGCACCGACATCGCCGTTGAAATACGAGAAAAGGCTCACATAGATCGCGAAGTTGATGACTAGGAAAACCACGAGGTTCTGGATAATGCTGTTGTAGCCGACTCTCTTGAGTAAGAGGACGTTCGCCACGAACGCGACGATCGTGATCCGGTAAAAGAGATGGCTGATACCTGTGAAGGTAGATATGTTGGTGATATACGTGATGATCAGGATGAAAATCAGGATGATATTGAAGAGTTCGAGGATACGCTTGATTGCGCCCGGCATCGTCTCAACGAACGTATAGAGGCGTTCGATCAGCGGTAAACGGAACTGCTTCTTGACCTTGGTGATGCGCTCGCCCGCGAGGATACGTCTGACAGAGATCTCCTTCTTTTTTTCCTCGGACACCGGCGTCAATTGGAACACTTTAGCGATAAGCGCATAGAGTCAGGTCAGGATGAGGATATTAACGCTCAACGCTATATATATATTTTTTATCTGTTCAAAAACGACGAAGAAAATGGTTCCCAATGAGAGGATCGCTAATTTGTATCGGAGATACTTCTCCACGCCTTTATACTGTCCGATAATGAAAATCATAAATGCTACAATACCCAGGTGCATGACCCGCAGCATCGCAAACATATTGAAAAACAATCCTCGTCCTCAGAGTGCCAACGCAATCATCAGTATCAAGAAGATGGCGAGATAGAATCCGAGTTGAAAGACCATCGTTCCATCTCTATAATCAGTAAGGATAGATCACATCCAAAGGATCAAATTGAGCGCCAACAACCCTAACGCCACATAGATCGACTCCATGCCGAAGTACGTCATCATACCAAATAATCCTGCCATGATAATGACTCGCGCAATATACAAGGCATATCTCTGTAGTAATGCTTTACCTTCTATCTTGATCGTCTGTGTCGCACCATAGTACCCGAAAAATATACCCACGAAGATCAGCGGGATAAACGCGAGATACCACAAGCCTATGCCATTAAAGAACAGCACGAAGCCTATGATGACGATGGACAAGAATAATAAAGCCATACAAGATATCTAAACGATTAAAGATGATGAAAGATGAATGATTAATGATTAATGATGAATGATGTTGGTTTTATCTCTTCATCCACTATTGTGATACGCGATAGTCTATTTCAGTAATACCATCATTATTCATTTTTCATTATTCATTATTAATTATTTCGCCTAAAGGGCGAAATTAGTAGTCACCGCTCGCATCAAAATATAATGCAACAATATCGCAACTACTATAATGAGCAATAATCTGCCGATGTTTTTATTCCTGAAATATCTCGCCGCGAAGATAACCATTCATCGTAACCCGACGGACATCAATACGTAGGACAATCCAAACTGGTTGACGGAGAAGAGGTAAATTTCGTTTGCGAGCGTATATACGCCGAGCAAACACACGACCACGAGCATAATGAGTTCGACGATATCGTATGCTCCATGAAGCAATCCTGGCACGTCGGCGAGCTTGAGCAGTAAATCTTTTTGCAGGAATTTCCGATAGATCGCGCCCGGTCCAAATGATGCATAATCCTGGTTCTTTAGCGATATCTTAGCGCCCAATCCTTTGAGTATCTTGACGTTTTCCATGCGTTCCAGCTCCTTGTCTACATCTGTCGTAGTCACCAAGGAATCGGTAGCAATAGTGATATTCGGATCGTTGATAGCGGCGAAATATTCGTCGTCGATCCTCTCGAGGATCTTGAACAGCTCTTGGATTCTTTCCCTGATTTTCTCGAAATTGGTGCCCATCCTGAGCTTTTTGAGGTCTTCCGCGATCTCCTTGATTTTTTTCATATCCTGCACCCCTATTTTCCCTTCTGATCTCTTGAGGGTCAGATCGGTTTTTTCAAATACTCTATCCAATATTTTTTTCGCTGATTCTAATTTTACGTCCTCATAGACCTTTCTCTCTTTTTCCTCTTCATCAGTGATCTGCTGCTGAATCTCGTTCTTTTTTTTCTCTGCCTCTGTCTTGGCCTGAGCGATGATCATATCGCTTTCCTTTGGCGTAATTGACATAACGAAACGATTGATGGTCCTGAGGTTGAACCCCACGAACGTGAAAAAATTCGCGGCCTCTTGAAGGTCGGTGTATTTGGTAACGAGCTCTATGGTCTGGAAATTCTGCTCTATCGTGAAATAGACATCTCAGAATGTCTTCTTGTCTTCAGTAAATTCCTTGACGGAGAGAATGAGGACACCTGTCTCTTCGAGGAGTTTCCTGGCCAATAAGGTGGAATCCACGCCCATCAAAAGTTCTACCGTGTATTTCTGATCCTTCTCTTGTTTGATACCGTTTACACTGAATGTCATCACAAAAATATCAGGTTAAAAGCCATTTTTTGGCCTCACTTTATGCTTTTATATTGAAATTTCAAAGAAAATCAATATAAGAGGCCCGTTAGAACAACCAAAAAGCTCACATTATGTTCGCGTAAAGAATGAAAAAAAATCCACATACGGGCGTAGCCCAAATACATCGATAATTATAGTATAAAGGCCGTGAAAAATGAAGCGTGTCCTTTTTTCTTCTACCGAAACAACGAAAGGGTTTGTCTCCCCTTGTAAGGGAAGAAGCCGAAGGCAGAGGGGTTTAAATCCTCCACCCCGACAAATCCACCCCGACCCTCCTTGATAAAGGATGGTTGGGGTGGATTTGTTCGCTAAAAATGTCTTTACCACTAATCCACTATAAATGAAAAAACTTCTTCGGACCCTTGTGGTCATTATCCTCCTTTTGGGAGCATGATTCATGTACATCGTCAAAAATCCGGAACTTCCGATTTCGCAAAAAATCCTCACCACTATCGGTCTCGATATGGCGGATGAAAACGAACAAGCAGCGATAGACCCCAACTGCACCAGCTATTTCGACGGATGTAATACCTGTATGGTCTCTGGCGGTGTAATCGAATGATGCACTAGAATGTTTTGTGAAACTCCAGCTGAACCACAATGTCTTGAATACAAACGAACCGGTATGGATCTGACGAATTGCGTAAGTTATTTCGACGGATGTAACAATTGTACTGTCAAAGATGGCAGACCAAATGCATGTACGCTTATGTACTGCGAGACACCAGAAGAACCTAAATGTAACGAATATGCAACTGGTGATGCTGTAAAACTCGACTTAACGAACTGCACCAGCTACTTCGATGGCTGTAATACATGTAGTGTCAAAGACGGTAAACCAGATGTTTGTACGGAAATGTACTGTGAAACACCTGCGGAACCTAAATGCTTGGAATTCACTGAAGAGACCATATCTACTGAAGAAGGATGAGCAGTTTCTGGAAACCCAGACGAAGACGAAACCGTCTGTACTATGGAATACGCACCAGTCTGTGCTAGCGTAGCCGTACAATGCGTCAAGGCGCCATGTCCACCGATTGAACAGACGTTCGGAAATAAATGCATGATGAACGCCAACAAACTCGCCACCTACCTCCACGACGGCGAATGCACTACTGAATAATAATTTTTAATTTTTGAATTTGAAATTTGGAAACTTATCCACTCTTTGATGTTTTAAAATTTCAAATTGTAAATTTTAAATTGTAAATTATCTTCTATGGAAGCTATAAAGGGAAACTCATTCCTCGACCAATACTTCGACGAGACGACGATGTCCTTTCACATCAAGGAAGGCTGTCCCATCCTGAGGAAAAAATGAACGCCAGGCAATCGGAAACCGATCGTCGACGAGAAGTCCATGAGCAAAGAAGAAATGAATGATATGATCGACAAGATCTACAAAGAGATAGAAGCCAGACCGGACGGCGTCATGGAGATTGACAGGAAACTGTCGAAAGTCCTTCAATTGGGTCCGTATAGAATAGTAATTGTCTATCCACCATTGTCTGATGGCCTGGAAATGACCATCGTCAAACCGATCAGAAAGTTGAGTATCGAAGATTATAATCTGGATAAAGAAGTTTTTGAGCTCCTGAGGAATCAAGCGAAATGAATTTTGGTCTCTTGATCGCCAGGAAGCGGAAAAACTACGTTCGCGCAAGCACTGATTGACCTCTATCACAAAGATAATAATATCATCAAGACTATTGAATCGCCACGTGACCTCTTGGTTAGCGATGATATCGTCCAATATAGTTTCACGTATGGAACCCATGATGAAGTCAGAGATATCTTATTGCTTTCGAGACCTGATTATACCGTGTATGATGAAGTAAGAAATAAATCTGATTTTGAACTCTACAAGGACTTGAGATTGACGGGAATATGATTGGTGTGAGTAATTCACGCGACGAGAGCAGTAGATAGTATACAAAGGTTCTTATGAACGATAGAAATGGGAATCATCCCGCAGGTCATCGACACGGTCATCTATATCCAGAAAGGAGCTATCTCCGAAATCTACAATCTCCAATTGACGGTGAAAATACCGGAATGAATGGAATCGGAAGATCTAGCAAGACCGGTGATTGTCGTGACGAGTTTCTTGAGCAAGCAAGTCGAATATGAAATCTATACGTTCGGAGAACAAATAGTCGTCATGCCATTGAACGAAACTGCTGAAGATGGTACGGTGACTCCTATCCAAAGCAAAGGCAAGACCGCCATGAGCGAATACGCCAAACATACTATCACCCAGAAGCTGCAGCAACTATTGCCTTGCGACTTCCTCGTGAAGATAAAATGAAGTTCAAACTTAGCGCTCTATATCCCAGACATCTACAAGGGCCGCGTGATAGGAAAATCAGGAGCAAACATCAATGACCTAGAGAAATCATTGGGACTCAAGATAGATATCAAAAGCTTTAATGAACTGCCGCTGCTCGACGTGAAGACAAGAGTCAGCACGCCAAAGAAGAACGCAAGAACCGATATATCATTCCCGAAAGAGTACGCAGGCCAAAACATCTGCTTCCTCATCGGAGACGAAATCGCTTACTTTACTGCCGACGAGAGCGGTATCGTGACCATCAAAAATAAGGAGCTCGTCAAAGCAATCGGCAAACGCTGATTCATCATCGTAGATACCAACAAACTATAAAACAAATAATTTGTCTCCCTTTTATAAAGGGAGAGGAATCCGCATTGTGCGGATGAGGGATTTAAGTCGAATATTCTAAATCCTCCACCACTCCGTGGTTCCCCTCCTTTACAAAGGAGGACAAAAAAAAGAACAAGTCTTTATATATTTAGTGTGTAGTAACAATGAACAACTTCCATTTTGCAAAGATCATCGCCGGCGTAGGACCGACATTAGCCAAAGAGACCGTACTTTCCAAAGTCATCAACATGGTCGACATTTTTAGATTATCTTTATCTGGCGGTTTCGACGACAATAACAAAAAATACATCGATACCATCATGAAGCTCGACAACAGCAAGACTATCATGCTTGAGACCAGAGGATTCGATATCAGAGTCAAAAACGTCATCAACATCAAAGTCAAGGCGAGACAGAACATCGAGATCGATTACAGCGAATACGCACAAGAGCATGACAAAAAGATTTTCGTCGATGCACCATTCTTGAAAGATTTGAAAGTCGGCCAACAAATTGAATTTCAGCAAAGCGGTGTTGTGATGAAGATCAAGTCAAGCAAGGATAACGTCATCCTCTGCGAAGTCCTGGAAGGCGGTCGGATCATCCAATTCGATAGAGTGTTTTTCCATAAATATACATTGGATATCCCATTCCTCGGCGAGAGAGATATGAAGGATATTCTCCGAGGATTGGAATATGGCGCACATGTCATCGCAGCATCCATGGTCAGAACTAGCGAAGATATCATAGAATTGAAGGAGTTCTTAAAATCCAAGAACGCTGGCAATATGAAAGTACTTGCAAAGATCGAAACGGAAGATGCGCTTGACAATATCGATGACATCTTGGAAATCTCAGATGGATTGATCTTTATGTTCGACAGCATAGAGAAACCTATGAAAGCGATGAAACTCAATGAGGAAGTCCTCATCAAAAAATGCAAATCGGTAGGAAAACCAGCCATCGTCACCTTCACCGGCAAATTCGAAAAAAATACCTATAAGCTCATCAACGAGACGCAAATCAAAAAATTCTCTTCATTCGCTGCAGATGCATATATGCTCGATACATTACTCCAGGAGGACGATCCGCTCGATGTTATTACAGAACTCTCTAGTGCGTTGGATAAGCTGGAACTGAAAATAGCAAAGGAAGATGTCATAAAATTCTACGCAAACAACGAATTTATGGTAAGAGATTACATCATCTACAACGCACACAGAGCGACACAGGAAGTCGACGTCAGAGCGATGGTATTGTATACCGAAAACGGCTATTCTGCAGGAAGATTATCTAGCCTGAAACCAAGAGTTCCAATCATTGCATTCACCAAAAATGATGAAAACTATAGATATCTCAATATCTTGCGAGGGGTGAGAGGATATAAGATCTCTCAATCTTTCAGTTATGAAAATCTTAAGAGGATAGGAAAAGAGATGATCAGAATCATTTTCAAAGGCAACATCTCCCTCGACGACAAGATCATCATCGTACAGGCGAACGAATTATTGACTGCCGAAAAAACAGGTATGATCAACGGTCTCGAGTTGTATAAGTTTAAAAATATCTAACTATTCGCATAAAGTTTCAAGCATAAAGCTGTTTATTAGCTACAATACGGCTTTATGCTTTGAGCTTCGAGCTTTAAGCGTATACCACAAAGTATCTTATTTATTTCTTTGTATAAATGAATCCGCTTAAATTATAGTCATGAAGCGGGTTTTTTCTTTTTTATCTAAAAAAAACAAAGATTCTGATATTTCCCCTCATTTTCTCTTGCAAACCATATATGATTTTTTCATTCCACATACTACCTACTATTCGTTGGAATTTTTTAGAACGAATTTTCCGTTGCAAATACCATAAGATACCATATATTGTGTCCAATCAATTCATTATACCACTACATCTTGTGTATTATACCAACTTTATGAAAATTGTAAATACAAATATACCCAAAAAAAACACTACCATTGTTCGTTGTTAGCTTTTAATTGTTAGTTATTTAGAAAGTATGGCTATCTACAAAGTTAGGAAAAGAAATGGAGCAATCATCGATTTCGATATCACCAAAATAGAGACCGCTATCAAGAAAGCGATTGAAGCCGTCGGCGGTACCGATTTCAACAATGTCAGCTCGCTCGCCGAAAAAGTGATAAATGAGACTGAAAAAAAAGTAGGCAAGGAAATCCCTGACGTAGAAGTCATCCAAGATATTGTCGAACAAACACTCGTCAAAGAAGGACACGATGCCGTTG
Source organism: uncultured Candidatus Peribacteria bacterium (assembly GCA_964560855.1). GTDB lineage: Bacteria > Patescibacteriota > Gracilibacteria > Absconditabacterales > Absconditicoccaceae > CAJBLF01. The sequence goes on from CAZLLU010000025.1 coordinate 9,791, forward strand.
CCAAAGCATATATCCTCTACCGCAAACAGAGAGAACAATCAAGGACAGAGAGAAATGTCGTCGTCGAAGTAGGAAAAACCATGGACGAATATCTCGATCAGAGTGATCGGAGAGTCAACGCCAATAGTAATCAGTGATATTCTTTGTGAGGTTTGATTTTGAATGTTTCTGGAAAAGTCATCGCCAACTACCGGTTGAGCCATGTCTACCCTGCAGAGATTGGAGCAGCACATAGAAACGGTGATTATCATATTCACGACTTGGATATGTTCTCTGGATACTGTGCAGGATGGAGTTTGAGACAATTGCTCGAAGAAGGATTCAATGGATTGAGCAATAGAGTACAATCCGCTCCTCCAAAAAATCTCCAAGCAGCAGTCAACCAGATGATCAACTTCTTGGGGACTTTACAGAACGAACGAGCAGGTGCACAAGCATTCTCTTCATTTGATACCTATCTTGCCCCATTCATCCACAAATACAAAGTAGAACTCGAAAAGGAACTTGATGATATGGGTATGAAATTCGCTACCCCTGAAGCTAAACATGATTATATTTACCAGAAGACCTACAAATATGTCACCCAACAGATGCAAAATTTCATCTTCGGATTAAACGTCCCTTCTCGCCGGTGAACCCAGACACCTTTCACCAACATTACGCTTGATCGAAAATGTCCTGAAGACCTCAAAGACAAAGCATTGATGCTTGGTGGTATCGAAAAAGGATATTATCCAAAGAAATTCAGCGAACTCGAAGAAGAAATGAAAATGATCAATAGGATCCTTATCGAAGTATATACAGCAGGAGACCGGACAGGCTCAGTATTCACCTTCCCTATTCCTACCTACAATATTACTGAAGACTTTCCACGGGATGATCCGGATATCGATTTGCTGTTTGAGATGACGGCTAAATACGGAATTCCATACTTCCAAAATTTCATCGGATCACAATTCAAAGTAACAAAGGATAAAGACGGCAATGTGACAAAAGTAGAAAATCCTGATGCATACAAGCCAGGTGCAGTAAGGTCCATGTGTTGTAGATTGCAGCTCGATCTGACTCAATTGGAGAAGAGATGAGGAGGATTATTCGGATCAGCAGAGATGACATGATCTATCGGAGTCGTCACGATCAATATGGCCAGAATAGGATATAATTTCAAAGAAGATATTGACGGATTTAAAGGTCAGGTGCGCCATCTGATGAATCTAGCCAAAACTTCTCTTGAACTTAAAAGAAAAGAGATTACAAAACGATTGGAGTTAGGGTTGTACCCATATACCAAGAGATACCTCAATAGTTTCAGAAATCACTTCTCGACTATTGGGCTCAATGGTATGAATGAAGCAATCCTTAATTTCACTAACGGGAAATATGATATTACAACCGACGAAGGTAAGAAATTTGCAACCGATATATTAGACTTTATGAGAGATATCCTCAAGCAATACCAAGAAGAAACCGGCAACCTCTACAATCTTGAGGCAACGCCAGCAGAAGGAACTACGTACAGATTTGCCAAGGAAGACAAAAAACAGATACCAGGAATCATCCAAGCAGGAACCAATGATGCTCCGTACTACACCAACTCAACCCAATTACCAGTCGGGTATACGGACGATCCATTCGACGCTTTGGAACAACAAAACGATCTCCAATGCAAATATACGTGAGGAACAGTTCTTCACTTGTATATGGGAGAAAGACTCTCAGATGCACAAGCCTGCAAACAGCTTGTCAGAAAAGTCATAGAGAATTACCAACTTCCGTACATTACCATATCACCAGTCTTCTCTATCTGTCCTAAGCACGGCTATGTAGTAGGAGAACACGACTTCTGTCCTAAATGCGACAAAGAGATCGGTTATGTAGGTGATGAATTCAATATGGAAATCAGAAAGAAACATACAGCAGATCCAGAAAAACTCAGAATACTTGAAGAACGTAA
>CAZLLU010000026.1:0-1954 GCA_964560855.1 uncultured Candidatus Peribacteria bacterium
CAATGAGCGTTGCTTCTGACGGCTAGGAAAACAAAGATAAAGCCGCTTTCCAAACAATCAAAATTCGAGGGCTCTGACAGACAAGTTCGCTGATGGACGATGAAACAACTCATTAAAAATTGAGAATTGAAGATTGAGAATGTACAAGAAGAATTTCCGCACAAAGAAGTGAAAGATATCGTGAAAGATCTTCAGCAAGAAGGTTTGATTCAGTTAAAGAAATGAGTACTTATGATAGCAGAATAACTGTCATTCTGAGCGAAGTCGAAGGATATAATAATATCACTATATTCTTCATTTCATTCAGAATGACAGGTAAAGTCATCCTGAGCGAAGTCGAAGGATATAATATTTATAATTAAATCTATCTATGAATACATATTATGTATACATACTTAGTACGAAGTTCAATAAACTTTTTTATATTTGAGTTACTAATAATTTACAAAGAAGGTTTTATGAACACAAAAACAAACTGATTGATTGATTTACAAAAAAATACAATATAGATAAACTTGTATATTACGAAGAATGTGGAGATATAAAAGATGCTATAATAAGAGAAAAACAATTAAAGTGACGAACAAGAAATAAAAAAGAAAACTTAATAAAACAAGTAAATCCGCAATTAGATGATTTAGGCTTGAATTTGTTATAATTATTATACCCTTCATTATATTCAGGGTGACATGTTTTTTAGTCATATTATAAAGTTATGCTCTACTTCATCCCAACGCCAATCTGAAATAAAGACGATATCACCGTTCGCGCTATGAAGCTTTTTCAGTCGCTGGAATTCTTTGTCTGTGAGGATACGAGAACTACTATGAAACTTATGAAGATGTATGATATTCCTTACAAGGACAAAACATTTTTTTCATTAACAAGTTTTACGTCTGACAATCAACTGGCTCGTTATGTAGATATTTTGAAAGCGAGCGATATTTGATTAGTTTCCGAAGCGGGGACGCCATGATTATCTGATCCGGGAAAATCTATGATCCAATTGTGTAATCAATACGATATTCCGTATACTGTTCTGCCTGGTGCTAATGCGCTTGTTCCAGCAGTTGTCGGGGCATGATTCGATACCTCAGAATTTGTGTATCTATGATTTCTTCCTACGAAAAAGGGGAGGCAGACCAAGATCAAAGAGATATTGGAATCGAATATCCCTGTCTTCGTCTATGAATCAGTCCATAGGATAGAAAAATTTTTGAAAGAGATTTCTCAGGCTGGATTTACGGGACAGATTTCTATCGCGAGAGAATTGAGTAAGATGTTCGAACAATATTTCACGTGAACGGTAGAGGAGGTATTGGAATTGATCAAGACGAAAAAAATGCCGATCAAAGGAGAATTTGTCGTCTGAATAAGAAATATTGACATTTAGAAGGAAAATTTTATAAACACATCGTAAACTCCAACAAAAAAATAATTGAATTATGAGAAACATTTGTATCTTATTGCTCTTGGCAATTGCTTTCATTTTGGTGGCATCTTCATGTACCAAAGACGAAAAACCCCCTGTACCCTATGTTCAAGTAGAACTTGGATTACAGAAAACCAATACTACGTTTAAAATAGAAAACGTGAAAAGCATAACTTTTGCTACACCGGATGGATTGGAATCTCAAACTATCAACTCGTATGGAGGTGCTGCTGTTATGCAAGGAGATGTTTCGGTATATGGAAGAAATGTGGCGATTTTTGAACCGGAAACTGATTGGAAATACGTTGAATTTCGTAGTGAAACATGTGAAAAAGTAGATATCCGAGAGATCCTCTACACAGAATAAACTCCTTATGTTATGATAAAAAAACTCCTGCTGAATCACAGCAGGGGCTTTTTTTTGTTTACTTGATCTTCTCTCTGACGAAAAATGATTTACCCTTTTTGAGAGGGAAATTCAATGGTGTAAGTAAGGTTCCCTTTTCGTCGGTAAGCTGTATA
>CAZLLU010000026.1:2054-11484 GCA_964560855.1 uncultured Candidatus Peribacteria bacterium
TATTTGTAGACATATCGCTGTTTGTCTGTACTTTTTTTGAGATATTTTAGATCGTCAGTATTGTTTTCTGCGGGATTTTCTATAGGTCATACATCAGCTTTTTTAGAGATGGATGCTTTTTCGTAGATATCCAATCAGTAGTTCTGGACCTGACTCTTGAAATATTTGAGATATTCTTCATAGGTCTTAGGTTCGCCGTCGAGCGTGATATTAAGCTTTTTGATAGAAGTCTCTACGATATTTATAGGGACATTCACATTGCCAAGTGTCACCTGTTTTGCGTTTTTCATTTTGGTGATTTCGTCGTTGGTATTTTTTGAAAAATCAGGAAGAGGATCGCCGGTGTATTGGTTTATGAGAATCCGGTATTTCACGACAGGCCAAAGATAGTCATTCAGTTTTCTTCCAGAATATCTCCTCAATGCATTAATCCATCTATCTTTGCCCGCTTCGGTGGAGTTGTAGATGTTTTTGAGGAATCTTGCTGAGCAATCGAGTCCCATGATAGGATGAAATCTATCATCCACTTTGATCAGTTGTTTGAGATCGTTATTATATTTGTCTTTGGCATTCTCTATCTCCTGGCCGTGTTTGGTATCTATCATACCTTCGTTGTATCTCGGTAATGTTTTGAGCCCGTAATCTGCCGCATTTTTAGCTTGGATATGAATAAGTCATAATCAGCCATCTCATCAGAGGTTAGGCATAGTAGGGTCTCCCATGCCTTCTTGTGCCATCATCGCCATCAAGAGTCATCTCGGTATGCCGTATCTATCTTCGACCGCGTCCGTAGCTGATTTCCATCTCATACATCTCAAAATCCTTCCTTGTGCAGAATATCTGTCGGGAAACGTTATCCTCAATTCTTTTTCCTTATTGATCTCGGTATAGGAGAGATGGATGGGCTTTTCTTTTATGCTTAAGGACTTCTTTTGCGATTCTAAGACTTCTTTTTTGAGAGCAGAAAGTTCAGAAGCTGTTTCATTATATCCCTCATATTCAGAAAGCTGTTCATGTATTCATAATTGTTCGATCATGTGTATGAGGATAAGATAAAATAGAATTAGGCAGCTATTGAAAATATACAAGGTTTCTTGTGTAATTATTATATTTAAAATCATTTGTTTGTCAAAAAAATAGATGAAAAAAACCATCTCTGACGGATCATGGTGATTATTTTAATTATTCTCGGATTCCTGCTCCGTGACGTAAAGATAGAACTCGGCACGTATTCACTGCAAGCAAAAATAAAGACAAAAACAGTAGCAGGATTTTGCTACTGTGTTGTAATTATATAAAAAATTCAAGAGTGCGGATATTACAGAAATTTTGTAGTCTGAAGCCCTTGTAAAATCTCTTCATTGCTTTTGCCTTGTCTGATCATATTTTTTACATATTCGTCATATGCTCTCATATCGCTAAGATTGTTCTTGATGTTTTTTACATGAGTTCATGTCTCAAAATTCAAGGTAAAGCGATATTGCTTAATTTTTTTGTCATAGCCGAATCATTTGTTGAATCCATTGAGTGTGAGCATTCGGTCCAAGTCATATATCGTATTGTTTTTGTGAACATCCCATGAAGGATGGTTGCATGCTGCATCTTTGTTCTTATCTACTTGCTTTTTTATCTTGGCGAGATATTTGGCTGTTGCGTCTATGCATTTGCTGGTGTGGAATCTCTCGTCGAGTTGTTCGAGCTCCGCCATGCTTTTGTTCATTAACCCCTCGAGCACCTCTCCATGTTTTTTGTAGATATCAGCTTGTTTGATTCATTTTTTTCTCATAGTGGTATAGTCGTATTGTTTATATTTAGCATTGTCCGTGAATACTTTCAATCCGTATTCTTTGGCTACGTCAGGCTGGAAATGGATAAATCATGCTCATCCGTCAGCTTCATTGATAGAAGCGGTATTGCCTTGTGATTCCACCATAATGAGTGCGAAGAGATACTCGAAAGGGATGTGATATTGCTCGGCAGATGCTTGGATATGATCGACATATCTTGCTACTCTGACATATCTTCATAAGGTAGTCGATCTATCGATTGCCGTGAGATCTTGAGTCTCCAAAAAGTTTCAGAATTCGGTATATCTTGCTTGGAGTGTACTATCATTCATCTCTGTAGTTTCCTTGCTCTTGGATGAATCACAGGACTCCGTTCATGTAGTGAATGCCGCAACAGCTCAGGTCGTGAGTGCCAAAGCTAGCATTCCTTGGATATATTTGTTTTGCAGATAGATTTTAAGTGATTTTTTAGGTTGTTCCTGTTTTTTTTCTGCTCCATCACTGAACGTATTTTTTAGTGGTTGCATAACTCTTCGTTGAAAAGATAAAGCAATTTGCTATAATATATTATATATAGATTTCTTTATTTGTCAAAAATGCAACATATTCCAATTTTGATAAAAAATATATAAAATTCAATTCATTCCATTTTATATATATCAAAAAGTAGATGAAGAAAAAATATCTCTGACGGCTCGCTGTGATTGTTCTAATCATCGTTGGATTTCTGCTCGGTGACGTAAAGATAGAGCTCGGCACCTATTCACCGCAAGCAAAAATAAAGACAAAAACAGTAGCTAAACAATTAGAGAATCTTCAAAATATCCAAGGTTCATTTTTTCGTTCACCAGGAGAAAGTCTCGATAAAGAATTGACCACATTCAAAAATGCTAAGCGTTCATTAGATCTTCGGACCTACGAATTTACGCAAAAAGATTTCAAGAGCGCTTTGAAAAAGTTAGCGGAAAATGACGTGAATATCAGGATTATCGTAGAAAACAATAAATATAAGCAATATCAGAATACCCTCAAAGAATTGAGTCAGTATTTTTCTTGATATAAAAATATCCAGCTCAAGCCCGATACCCAGATGGGCACGCAATATACACATGCCAAGGTCAATCTCATCGATAGTGGATTTATTATCCAAACTGCGAATCTGACCCATAGTTCATTCGCGAAAAATCGCGAGCATTTTTTTCAGAGTTACGATTCCGGTGTCCGAACAAGTCTGCATACGATTTTTGAGAAAGATCGGATGGGAGAGAAGATTACAATGAAAGACATCCATCCTAATCTCGTCGTCTGCAACATCAATTGCAGGGGAGTGATAGAGCAGCTTTTGAAGTCAGCGAAGGAATCCATCATTATCCAGACTCAGTATATCACCGACGATGCACTACGAGCGATATTGAAAACAAAAAAGGATCTGCCTGAGCTAAAGATGTTGGTCGCTGATACGGACGATAACGATGATCTGGTCCGTTATTTTGGAAATGATTATGCAAGGAAATTCAAGAAATATTACAATCATACCAAAATGATTCTGATAGATCACAACATACTGCTTCTTTGAAGTATGAATCTTTCCCAGACCTCTTTGGATGAAAATAGGGAAATCTGAATCTTGCTTCTCGATCCGACTATCATCGACGAATTTTCTACACAATTCTATAGGGATTGGAAATAGATTTAAATATTGAGACATTGAGACATTGAGACATTGAGATATTGAAACATTGAGACATTTAAACATTGAAACATTGAGACATTGAAACATTAATTTTCCATTCTCCATTTTTAATTTTCCAATTTTGTCATTCCGGCGTTAAGTGTTGCAGCTGGAAAATGTTTCCCTTTTTCCCTTCATCCCTTCCTCCATATTTCCTCCATCTTTTTATAGCTATTGACTTTTTATAAGAAATATGTATATTATCTTAAACAAAAAAATAAAAAAAATCATATGAAAAAATTGTTATTTGTTTTTATTATTCTCTGTCTACTAGGGTATTCAGGATACTCACAAAAAGGTAATCTTACTTCGGATACATTAGAATGGACTGAGGAACAGATTATTACTATCCTTGAAAAAGGAGGGATTTCGTTCTGTAAATTAGATCTATTCCTTGAAGGGAATGATACCATATCCTATATAAAAGATATGGAGATCCTTTTGGAAGATTCCATCTTCGGTGCTGCATATCTGGAATCATCGGTATTTCACGGTATTGATGGGGATAAATTCGCTAATTGCACGTACTTCATTATGGAAGACTGGTTTGGCAGTCAGCTTGAGCTGACTAAAGATGATTTGGTATATTTGCCAAAACTCTCCAAATATCTTGATCGCAAGGTCAAGGAAACAAAACTAAAAGAATATAAAGGGGAGTTTATCTCCAGATTTTAAGACATTACAACAAAAAACGCTTCACGGAATTTCCTGGAGCGTTTTTATTGATAAAATGGAATGGATATGTATAGAGAGGGTATTGTTTTGCCGACAATGCCGAAATATGGACAAGAATATTCGGTTTTTGAAAGCTTGTTCCGATTTTTTATCCCTAACTAGAGTAGCACAATGTCAGAAATCATCATTCCATTCCAGAAGCTTTCCGAGAAAGCAAAAATCCCTACGCAAGCAACATTTTCCGATGCATGATATGACTTATTTTCCACAGAAAGCTATGTGTTGAAACATGGCGAAAGAAAATTATTCAAGACGAATATCTCAACCGCAATTCCTCATGGCTACTACGGCAGGATAGCACCGCGTTCAGGATTAGCATACAAACATGGGATAGATGTGTTGGCTGGTGTTATAGATTCAGGATATAGAGGTGATATAGGAATCATACTGATTAATTTCTGAGAAGAAGATTTTACTGTCAACGAAGGAGATAAAATTGCACAATTCATCATAGAAAAATGCCACTACGTAGAGCGGCAGGAAGTTTCAGAATTGCCTGAAAGCGAAAGGGGAGAGGGATGACGATGATCGACTGGAAAGAATTAAATTTTGCCTCAGATTGCCGCACATTGCTTTCAATTGCCACAGGTCGTTGTAAAATAGCGACAATCTGTGTCTATCTGTAGCGGTCTGCTTTAGCAGACCTTGAGGCAATTTGTAACCTTTTTGTTATTCAATAAGTGTTTTCCGATTCGTTTTGTACCGTTCGTATTTTTGTTTGAACTCTTCTTTGGGAGTGATCGGTATTTCTAATTCAGCAAATTTTTTGCGGATCACCGCCAATGCTTCGTCTTTTTCTAAATCGGTGGTTGTGATTTTTAGCTCTATGATATATCCATATCCTTTGGTATAATCGAGACTGACATCGATACCGTCCCAGTCGAATTGGAGACGGTTTCTCAGTCGAGTAATTTCTATTTCATATCACAGATAGAGAAAAAGTTCTTTGAGTTTTTCAAATTCCTCTTTATCGAATTTGATCGCTATCTCCTCTCTGTGGTCATCGTGGATTTCATCTTTCTTCATCCGGATCTTGGCGAAAAAATTATTTTTCTGGATTCTGAGATCATGCGGTCCGGTAAAATAATAGGTCGTCTGAGAATCTTCTTTTAAGAATTTAGCGTGTTGTTCAAAAAAATCCACAAATTGATGGTATCTGCTTTCGTCAATGAAAGCTCTAACTTTTACCTCGATATTTCTCATTGCTATTGGGGCATAATTGGATATAAAAACAACGACGTTTTTATACTTATTTTTTATGTTTATGCAAAATAAAATCGAGATAAAGAGTGCTAAGCAGATAGCGAATATCAGGGAATCCTGAAAACATCTTACGACGCTTCTTCGTTTGCTTCATAGCAAAGCGAAAGCAGGAATTTCTCTTATTGAGCTGGAGTTTGTCGCTGAACATTACATCAAGGAGCATAACCTGAAAGGATCATTCAAGGGCTATGAAGGATTCCCAGCGAATCTTTGTCTATCAGTCAATGATTGTGTTGTCCATGGAATCCCTGATGACTATATATTGAAAAACGGTGATGTGCTCAAGATAGATTGCGGAATTACCTATAATGGCTGAATAACAGATTCTGCTATTACTATTATCATATGAGGTGAATTAGCGAATCCACTAGGATACGAATTGATGAAAGCAACCAAGAAAGGATTGGATGAAGCCATCAAACATATCTGACCCGGAAAATCTATTTATGAATATTCCCATCGCGTATACTCGATTGTCACAAATGCATGATTCTCTATGCTCTGAAAATTGACTGGTCATGGAGTAGGAAATAAAGTGCATGAGAAACCATATATCTACAACACACCAAACCCTGAAATGAAAAGAACCATTATGCAACCAGGGATGGTCTTGGCATTTGAACCTATTACCGCAGTAACGTCCACTGATTTTCATTATAAATCACACAATGATCGAAATCTCTACTGTAATAAGGGAGATTCTTGAGCACAGCGAGAATATACGATACTTATAACTAAAGACGGATACGAAATATTATCTTGAATAACTGATGATCTTTTTTAAAATTACAGCGATGGATTAAGAATTAAGAATTAAGAATTAAGGATTAAGAAATTTATACGTAAAATAGTGAAAATGATAGTAATGAAAGAGAAAAAGCCAAACTTGATAATGGAGAAGTCGCAAAAATTTAGTGTAAAAATTATAGAAGTATATAAGTTTCTTACAAAAAACAACGAATTTATTATATCCAAACAACTGCTGAGAAGTGGAACAAGCATTTGAGTAAATATCAATGAATCAAAATTTTGAGCTTCAAGAAAAGATTTTCTCAATAAACTTATGATTGCTTTAAAAGAGGCGAATGAGACATTATATTGGTTAAAATTACTACAAGATAGTAATATGTTTGAAAAAGATTATAGTGAATATATAGATGAAGCTAATAGTATTGTTGGAGTATTAGTTAGAATTGTGAATACACCCAAAAAGAACATGAAAAATTCTTAATAATCACCGAAGGTGATCTTAATAAGCGAAGCTCTTAATTCTTAATCTTTTAGTATGATTCTCTGAATAGATCCCTGAGTCAGAAAATTATGATATGCATTGATCGATAAAAACATGAAGATCATTGATTCCGGGATTTTGTTATCAGAAAAAAAATCTCCCACGAGAGAGGATCAATATCAAAGGATGATTGAGATAGAGGAGTACTTTATTAAATTTATAAAAAAACACAAGATCCAGACTATGTGTATGGAAAAACTCTTTTTCACGAAATTCAACCAAAATAACGCAGAATTCGTTTATGGCATCAGATCAATATTGATTACGTTGTGTATGAAAAATTGAATCCAAATCAAAGAATACACACCAATCGAAGTCAAGAAATTTATCACAGGAAATGGAAAGGCTGAAAAGAATCTCGTCCAGAAATGTATCATGAAAATATATAATCTCAAAGATTTTCCAGAATTTAATGACGCTGCAGATGCGTTAGCACTAGCCTATATCGCAAGTAGGACGAAATAACTTTGAAACATTGAGACATTGAGACATTGAAATATTGAAACATTAATATTTCCATTTTCCATTTTCAATTTTCCATTCTCAATTTTCCTTTTCTAAAAATTTCCTGATATAAAAAAGTCCTCGAAAATTTGACAAAAAGATAGGCTTGGAGTATACTTACTTAAGTAATTTATATCTTCACCATATTGCCAATGTTTGATGCGAAAAAAGCGACCAAAGACTTTTCTATCCTAACACATAATAAGAAGCTAAAAAAAGTGAAAGATATCTTGAAAATACTAGGAAAGAGATCTTCCTTTTTTGCTGATCTGCAGAATCATTTCAATAATCAAAAGGATATTCAGGAGAATACCTTGGATGCTATATATGGCATGGTTATGGGTCTCGTATATCAGCAGAATAAATAAGTATTTTACTTTTTATAGACAATACAAATGGCAGCTCTAGAATTAAATAAGATAGAGGTCGGTGATGAGCTAGAAACCACAGAGTTGAATTTGATAGCTGATCTGAAGCTAGATGCTTTCAATGCAAATCCAGATATTGAGGATATCGATGAGCTAAAAACAGTATTAAAGACAGCGAAAATAAATGTGATAACGTCTGCGAAAGATGCAGCTACAGAGACAAAAGAAGAAAAAACACTCTCAGAGATAGCTACGGCATTTTCCACATATGTAGAAAAAAAACCAGAGGGATGGTGATTACAACTCATAGAAGCAAATAAAGCTGATGCTCCTGTATGGATACAGTATATCATAGAGAACCCAAAAAACAATGATCTTGCATATTTCATCCAAAAGTTGTCGGCATTGATTGAATATCAGACTGCTAGAGCATATACTGCTGATGAACTGAATGCTGTGGAAGTATCTGTAGATAAGACATTCGGTAATCAGACAAAAAGAGCATTGATCGGTTTAAAAGCTTGGATAGAAAATGAGTGAGACTATAAGAATGTCGCTGAAGGACAGACATATACAGGGAAATATCTCAATAAATCTTATGTAGAATGAATAGTGAGTACAGGGAAGACAGATGAAGAGAAAAATACTGTCTTGGCAAAATATAATCTTCAATACGTAAATGAGCAAATCCAACCAAAAGATGGATATGAATTTGTAGATCCATATAGCAACAATCTGGCAGTTGTTCAGTCAGTTAAAAAAGATGTAAATAATCAATTAAAAAATCAATCAGATAATCAATCAGATAATATAGAAAACTATCAATCAGAAAAAGTTGTATATGATAATTTTAACGAGGAATACTTAACTTGATTGGAGTCAATTCTAAATAATAATAAAAAAGATATTGTAGATTTTTTGAGATCTATCGACAAAAAATATTTATGAGATTATGCAGAATTTGCTTCATTAATTAATGAAAAAAATGTACGTTTTGTCATAAAATGACAAGAGCTTAGTGTAAATATTGGTCTCTTTTCGCCCTTTATGAAATCTATAAAAATAAAAACTTCTGCAGCAATAGATGCAAATATGAATTATAATAAAGAACGTTTTACAAAGGCATTAGAGAATCAATTAATAAAAGAATATGTTCAATTGCAATATAAAAATATACCTATACAAACAAAAGCTAAGGTATATACGATTGCTAATTCAAATAATGTAAAAGCACAGACTTTTATTAAGGAAAATGATTTCAATAATTTAAACATATTGAATTACGCAGCTCTTGATAAAAACAATAATGTGATATTTTCATTGCCGGATACAAGTAATGGAAAACCAATAAAACATCTAAAAGAATTGAAATCTATCAAAATAGAGGTAAAGCAGGTGGTTAAAGGAAATGACGTTGATCTTACAAAACTTAAAACACTTTTGGATGCTGAGATAAGTAAAATTATATGAATCGAAATAAGTGAATTGAGCTCAATAAAAGAAAAGAAAAAAAATTAAGTACTTTCTGTTGCATAGATGATGGCGGATCGTACATAATTCGGTTTTTGCTTTTTAATGAAGTAGTAAATAGTGAACGTTTCACTGCATAAAAATGATAGATATTTTTTTCTACGTATAAATATAACGGGGCTTCGCTTGTAATTCTTACTCAAATCCCTATATCGAAGAAGATCGTTTTACTTGGTCTTCTTTTTTTGTATGAACTTGGAGAAACTCTTCGGCAGCAAGA
>CAZLLU010000027.1:0-11156 GCA_964560855.1 uncultured Candidatus Peribacteria bacterium
TGAAAGAATATATAGAGATGATGGAAGAAGCCAAAAAACGCGATCATAAACTTCTTGGACAAAAACTAGATCTCTTTAGTTTTAGTGAATATGGACCAGGATTCCCATTTTTTCACAATAACGGAATAATGATTCTCAATGAATTACAAAAATATTGGAGAGAAGTACATTACAGAGATGGGTATGAAGAAATAAAGACTCCTATCATGTTAAGCAAGGAATTGCGAGAACTTTCAGGACATCGAGGACATTACAAAAATAATATGTATGTCTCTGTTATTGATGAAAAAGAATATGCTATCAAACCGATGAACTGTCCAGGGGGAATGTTGGTATATAAAACAACACCAAAATCATATAGAGATTTACCACTCAAAGCAGGGGAATTTGGATTGGTCCACAGACATGAAATGTCATGAGCCCTCAATGGATTATTCAGAGTAAGAACATTTACTCAAGATGATGCTCATATATTTTGTACATTAGATCAATTCAAAGATGAAATTAAAAAAGTAATAGATTTGATTTTTGAAATGTATGCTAAGTTTGGATTTACAAAGCTCAAGATAGAACTTTCTACTAGACCAGAAAGTTATACGGGTGAATTAGCTGACTGGGAATTAGCTGAAAAAAACCTCAAAGACGTACTTACTGAAAAAAATATTGATTATGTTTTGAATGAATGAGATGGAGCTTTTTATGGTCCAAAAATTGATTTCAAAGTGTTTGATGCTATTGGTAGAGAACGACAATGTGGAACAATACAATTAGACTTTGCATTACCAAAAAGATTTGAACTTGAATATACAGGAGAAGACTGACAAAAACACACTCCTATTATGCTACATAGAGTAGTCTATGGTTCTTTGGAAAGATTTTTATGAATTTTGATCGAACATTTTGCTTGAGCATTTCCGCTATGGCTTGCTCCTAAACAAATAAAAATTGTTCCTGTTGCAGAAAAATTTGTTGACTATGCAAATCAAGTGGTAAGTATAATGAAACAAGAATGATTTAGAGCAAGTGTAGATGCTGGAGATGATTCATTTAGCAAAAAAATCAGAAATGCAGAAGTAGAAAAAATTCCTTATATTATCATCGTTGGTGAAAAAGAAGAAAGCACCAAGACGCTTTCTATCCGTGAATACAAGACCAAGAAGCAGTACGAGATTGGGTTGACAGAGTTTGTCGACACCTGTCTAGATGAAGTGAAGACCAGAAAACTCTAAGATATTTCTATGTAAAGAAAAGTCCTCCCGGGAAGCCGAGGGGATTTTTTTTCACAAAGTTTTATCAGGAGAGATCAGATACTTTCTGTAATACCTTTTTCTGCTGTTGGTAGTGTAGGTTCTTGTACTGGTAATTCTTCTATAGTCTATCGTAAGTGTGTTTTTTTTACGTGGACACGAAACCAATCATTGAAGGTGAAAAATTAAGACTTTTTTTGTTTGTGCTTGCTTGATTTTATCAATAAAAACGATATAGGTAAAATCCTATTTATCTATTTTTTGAAACACATATGAAACCGACACCTATCGCGCATATCTACGCCGACTACAACCAATTCATGGACAAGGATATCCTTCTCAATGGACGGATCAAGAGCGTCAGGGATTCCAAAACCTTTGGATTTATCGAATTGAATGACGGTTCTTATCTCAAAAATATCCAGATTGTCTTCGAAAATGATTTGCCGAATTTTGATGAGATCTGCAAATTCACGACCGGATCTTCTCTTACTGTCGAATGAACATTGGTCGCTTCGCAGGGAGCTAAACAAGCCTTCGAAGTCAAAGCGAAAAAGGTGACTTTGATAGGTGATTGTCCTACCGATTATCCATTACAGAAGAAGGGACATAGCATGGAATTTCTCCGCGAAATCGCTCATCTCAGGCCAAGATCAAATACGTTTTCCGCAGTATTCAGAGTGAGATCATTGCTCGCATTCGCTATCCACAAATTCTTCAACGAGAAGGGATTCATCTATACGCACACGCCATTGATTACCGGAGCGGACGCAGAATGAGCAGGAGAAATGTTCAAAGTGTCGACATTGGACTTTCTCAATATGCCCAAAACAGAGGATGGAGCTGTAGATTACAAAAAAGACTTTTTCGGTAAAGAAGCTAATTTGACGGTGAGTGGACAGCTCAATGCAGAGACGTTCGCAACAGCATTCAGCAAAGTATATACCTTCGGACCAACCTTCCGCGCGGAAAATTCCAACACGACAAAACACCTTTCCGAGTTCCGGATGATCGAACCAGAAATCGCATTTGCAGACTTGAATGACGACATGAATTTAGCTGAGTCGCTATTAAAATATGTCTTCAAATACATCCTCGACAACGCACCAGCAGAGATGGAGTTCTTCGAAAAGTTCATCAATCCCGATGTCAAAAAAAGACTCGAAGCATTGATAAGTTCTGATTTTAATAGAGTGACCTATACCGAAGCAGTCGACTTGTTGAAAAAATCAGGAAAGAAATTTGTTTATCCTGTAGAGCGAGGAATCGACCTTCAGACCGAACATGAAAGATATATCTGTGAAGAGATTTTTAAAGGTCCGACATTCGTGACCAACTATCCGAAAGAGATCAAAGCATTCTATATGAGACTCAACGACGACGGTAAAACAGTCGCAGCAGCTGATCTTCTTGCTCCAGGTGTTGGAGAGATTATCGGAGGATCACAGAGAGAAGAAAGATTAGATGTCCTAGAACAGAAGATTAAAGATATGCATATGAAGTCAGAAGAATTGCGACGATATCTAGAATTACGCAAATATGGAACAGTTCCTCACGCAGGATTCGGTGTTGGTTTTGAAAGATTGATGATGTACATCACCGGTATGGAAAATATCCGCGACGTCATACCATTCCCAAGAGCCCCAAAAGAATGTGAATTTTAAACTAGCTTGAAGCTTAAAGCTCAAGGCATAAAGCACGGTCCAAGTAAAATGTTTTGATTACGTTTTTTAGCTTTTCGAAAAATATGAAACAACTAATTTATATTCATTGAGGAATGTGTCATCCTGATAATGATACATTTTGTAAAGCGCTTGAAACACGAGAGTATGATCCTTTCGAAAAGAGTGAACGAAAAGATCGATTCGAAAGTCTAAAATGAACGTATCAGATAATTCGTCCAGAAATGCCCAACAAAAATATGGCAAGTTACAAAGCTCGAAAAATATGGTTCGAAAAAATATTTCCCTATCTCAATGATGAAGATTTAGTAATTGTGGGACATTCTCTTGGAGCAATGTTTTTAGTCAAATATCTTTGAGAAAATACATTTCCTAAAAAAATAAAACAGCTTCATCTTATGTCGACAGTATTCGATGAAAGTGATATGTCTGATGAAGAAAAATATGCTTGAGATTTTGCCTATAGTCCAGAAATTATTTCAAATTTAGCATCTAAAGTAGAACAAATATTCATCTATCATTCGACGGATGATCCGGTAGTTCCGTATTCACATGCAGAAAAAATAGCTGCATATCTTCCTTCAGCTAAATTGGTTACCTTTACCGATAGGGGGCATTTTAGTCAGTCAGAATTCCCTGAGTTACTAGAAAATATAATTAACAATTAATAATTGAAAATTAATAATTGCTTTCAATTCTGAAGAAAATTTTACAATAAAAAAATGCTATAGAAAGACTATAGCATTTTGGGTAGTTACTTTTTTTTCTTGGAAGGTTTGAAGATGATAACTCTAGTGTAATTATCAAGTTGTTCTAGTTTGTCTTTGTCTAGGAATACGCCTTTACAGGATGGACACAAGTCTGCGACGGTATTGGTTCCGTCGATAATGTGTTTGTCCATGCTGTATTCGCAATCAGGACATATCCTGATTTTTTCTGTTTTTTTGGCTTCGTTGATGAGTAATTTGTTTGTGCATTTTTCGCACTGATACTCACCCTTGTCATTTTTTTGGGTGGTCTTTTTGGTGTTACACACTTTACAAGTGTGAGGTATACCATTGATGATGTATGCGATAATCATGATAATAGCAAGCAAAATCAATGAGCAGATTATAATAGCAAGGATTATGTATCCCCAGCTATTTACATCGAATAAGTTAAGGTTTTTGATCATATTATATTAATTTTTTGTTTTTTCTATAAAAATATAATATACTTTTACGTATAAAAGTCAATATGTATTATTTGAAAATTTATTATTATTTTTTTTAGCGAAAAAAAGTTGGTTTACATATGCACCCGGGTGCAAAAATTTAACTGAACGTAATATTTCCTCTCAGACTCGATTCGCTACTGTCTTCATTCCTCGTGAATGAAGGCTTGTCCACGAAGGTGGGCTTTTTTTCTTGTTCGGCTCTTTGTTCGCGTCTCGGCGCCTGTGGCACGCTATCGTCTTTCATGCTCAAGGAGACCTTCTCTCTTTCGAGGTCAATATCTATGACTTTGACTTTTACTTGCTGACCGACTTTCACGACATCTATCGGATTGGTGACATAATAATTCGCCATCTGAGATTTATGTACGAGTCCATCGCTATGCAATCCAATATCTACAAACGCTCCAAAGTCTGTGACGTTTCTGATGATTCCATCAAGTTTGTCCCCTATTTTCAGATCTGCAATATCGAGGATAGTTGATGAAAAACATGGCGGTTCGAGTTCATCTCTTGGATCCAAACCTGGCCTCTGTAATTCCGCCAACACATCTCTCAATGTTTCTAAACCGATTTTATAGGTTTCAGATCGTTCAACTAATTTATTTTCTGGATATTTTTCGACAGTCATCGGTAATTTCAGATCTTTTTTCTTGATGCCGAGTTCTTTTTCGATGAATTCGTAGACTTGTTTATGAATCTCTGGATGGATTCCCGTCTCGTCAAGAATCTCCTTTCCGCCTTTGATCCTCAAGAATCCTATTGCCTGCTCGTAGGCTTTCGGTCCGAGTCCTTTAACTTTTTTCAGCTGTGCTTTGCTGGTGAAAGGACCGTTTTCATTTCTGTATGCGACGACATTTTTTGCAACCGTTTCACTCAGTCCCGCTATGTATTGCAGCAAAGTATAGCTTGCCGTATTCACATCGACACCTACGCTATTGACGATATCCTCTACTTTTTCTTCCAATTTCTCTTTCAAAAATTTCTGGTCGACATCGTGCTGATACTGTCCGACACCGATGGATTTCGGATCTATTTTCGTGAGTTCTGCCAATGGATCCTGGACTCTGTGGGCGATGCTGATTGCACCTCTGATAGTGACATCCAAGTCTGGATATTCGTCTTGAGCGAGTTTAGACGCCGAATAGACAGATGCCCCAGATTCGGAAGTAATCATGTATTTGGTATTCAGATTATATTTTTCTATGAAATCGTGAACGACTTTTTCTGATTCTCTCGATGCTGTTCCGTTTCCTATCACGATAAGATCGATCTTATACTGATCGACTAATTTATTCAACGTTTCCCATGCCTCCGTGATTTTTTTCTGCGGTTCGGTAGGGTAGATCACGGTCTTGTCCAAGAACTTTCCGGTAGGATCGACAATCGCCAATTTACATCCTGTCCTGAATGCGGGATCGAAACCGAGAACGGTCATCCCCTTGATCGGAGGAGTCAGTAAAAGATTTTTCAGATTATCACCAAAAACTTTGATCGCTGCTTCATCAGCTCGTCTCTTTTTGTCAGATCTGATCTCTCTTTCGAGCGATGGCATCAAGAGTCTATGAAGACCATCTTCGCAGGCTTCGTTTAGATATTCTACACAGGTTCCATGCTGTTTTGGTACAAAATATTTTGTCGTATCCTCTCGGATTTTATCGTTGGAAAACTGTAATTTCACCTGCAGCTGTTTTTCTTCTTCCGCTCTGGAAACCGCGAGATATGCATAGGACGGCATCTCAGAAATTTTTTTGCTGTAAGTCTGATAGATCTTGTAGACTCATTTTTCATCGAACGTTTTGGTTGCTTTGCATTCAAGCACACTGGTATTTTCTTCTCTGCTTTTGATATCTTCTCTCAGATCGGCATGATCGGACACCGCTTCGGCGACGATATCTTTGGCTCATTGAATCGCTTCTTCCTTATCTTTGACACTGGTTTTTACATCACCCGTATCTCTCACAAACTTCTCCGCTTCTGATTCAAACTCTTCCTTACTGAGTTCCGCTTTTGCCAAAATAACTGCCAACGGCTCGAGTCATTTCGCTTTCGCGATAGTCGCTTTCGTATTCTTCTTTTCCTTGAATGGCCTATAGAGATCTTCCACTCTCGCCAAGGTGTCTGCGTCCATGATCTGTTTTCTTAACTCGTCTGTCATGAGTCATTTTTCCTCGATGAGACGGATGACATCGGCTTTTCTCGCTTCAAGATTTCTCGTGTACGTATAGATGTCATTGAAATCTCTGAGTTGTTCATCAGTTGCTCCTTCAGTCAGTTCCTTCCTATATCTGGCGATGAACGGGACGGTATTTCCTTCATCCAAAAGCTGGACGATACTGCTGACGATTCTTGGGGTCATTCATACTTTTTTGCTGATAATCTGGATCAAGTCTACTGCCATAAGAAACGAATAAACGATAAAATAATGAAACGATTACACGCTATATCGTGAAAACAATAAAACAAATATGCTGATTATTGTTGGTGTCTTTCTTTGATGTACAATCCGTAGGCGATAGCAAACAATGCCATGAACGGATAGACAATCATCCTGTCTACAAAGCTATGCAATACTAATCCTTCAATACTCAATCACAAGATTCCTACGCCAAACGCGAAGACGATCGTGCTGTAGAGCTTTCTTTTTTTTGTCGCTTTGTCATCGCTTTTCTTTTCTTCTTCGTAGGATTTATATGCAATATAATGTAGGTAGCCATAGAGATAGAGCCATCCTATAAATCCAAGGAGTCCGTATTCCAATCGTATCTGGAGATATTGATTTTCTGGGTTATATTCCTTGATGCCTTCTATCTGATGTGAAGCGGGACCTGCAGTTCCAGCACCTTGTCACCGGAGCGGTCTCTCTCAGATTTTCTGTACAGCTTCGACAACCATATTTAAATGTCACGTATTCGAAAACTCTCTGGTGATGATTTGTCTCTGTCCGAAATAGATGACGACACCGAAGAGCAGAATCAGCGGAACAAATCCGCGTAAGGCAAACCTCCGATATTTCCTAGGGAATTGAGCAAGGATCAGGATTGCGGTTTGTAGTATCCAGACGCCTCGTGCAGCTCTGGAAAATGTGGACATGATTGCAAGTCCGTAGAGTGATCCTCGTCGCAATCTTTGGCCTCGCGGCTTATTTTTGAAACAAAGGACGAAGAAGAGCGGCCAGAATGCTACCAAGAAAAATCATCGGCTGATTGGTCTCTCAAAAAGGAATTGGTTTCTGACAAGTCATTGATCATAGCGCGTATAATATGCGGCTGGAGGTGCGATACCTACATCTCATTCATAATTGAATTGGTTGTAGCCTGCGAATTTCAATAAGTTCGGCATGAGTCGGATAATGCCCCATCGAATCAAACTTCCTATCAAAAGCATTTTCATAATTCTGCTATATCGCTTGACGAGATTGATTTCTCTCGCTCAAAAAAATAGCATCGTAATCGTGAAGAAGATGAGGAAGATAGCAAATCCTATCATACTATATCTGACAGACATAATCCATGTTCCGATACTGCTTCCATTGATGAATACGGAGACGAGGAAACTCACGATGATCGTCGCAAGAAATACTCGGACAAAATTCTTCAAAGGAAATTTTTCAAAGAAGGATTTGAAATTTTTATTCTTCCAAAAATATCGAACCAAAAATCCGAGCAATCCGATGATGATAATTTCTTTCCACATCCAAATTAATTTCCAGAATGTTCCATCCAATCAGAGTTTGAAGGTGACAAAAGTCTGGAGGAAAAACTGAAGAAGAAGTCCGATAAAAAATATTTTGGCGATAAGGGTAAGTGTCTTGATGAGCTTGTTTTCTTCCATAACAATAAATATTAATGACTAAATTTTTGTCTCCCGGCGCCTGTCCCGTCTTTAGCGGGATAAAGGGAGAAGTCCGAAGGAAAGAGGGATTTATGGACTGGTAGATTTTGTCCATAAATCCTCCACCCTACGGGTCCCCCTCCTTTGCAAAGGAGGACAGTATATATGGTTAGTTTATAAATGTTTTGTTTACTTGGTAGAATAATATGATGATGGTTATTGCAGCCAAAAGCCCTTGGATAAACCACGCTTTCATGACGATAGTCGTTTCGTTTATTCATTTTTTTTCGAAGAGGTGATGGAGCGGAGCGACCAAAAATAATTTTCTTTTGAATTGTTTTTTTCGGAATATCTGAAGAAAACTCGACGTGAGATCGATGATGAATAATCAGAAGAGAATGATGAACGGGATGAAAATTCAGGTTCTCATATTAAGAAAATAGAGGAGCGAAGCTATCAATCCTCAGAGCGCAAATGCGCCGCTATCTCACATAAAAATCTTGGCGGGATAGATGTTGTAAAACATGAATGCTACGAGCATAGCAATCACGATAGTTATAACCGTGGCTGCTATATAGGTTTGATTGAAAAACAACACGACAGTAAGGACAAATAATATGATAGTCATCAATCCGCCTGCGAGTCCGTCGAGTCCATCAGTGATATTTATTGCATTGACGATCGCGATAGTGGCGAAGAAGGTGAGTATCGGATAGAAGATCCCAAGTGAAACTTTGCCTGCGATCGGCCAAAAATTGATATAATCGATTCCTAATCTGCTGTAGAACCATCGGCTGATAAATGCAGAAAATATGACCATACCGATAAGTTTGGCTTTGGCACTCAGTCATTTCACTGCGCCATGTCCTTTGATATTCAAAAAATCATCGACCAATCCTATGAGTCCCATACTGAAAAAACCGAAGAGAATGACATAGGTTTCCTGTCTATTGAAGAGTGTATTGTTGATCCGTCAGAAATGCTGGAGAAGATAAGAAATCCCAATCATCAATAACATGACAAGAAGAAAAATACCTCCTCACATCGTAGGAGTACCTTTCTTGTGCTCATGGAGTTCGGTGAATATTTTTGATTCTTCTCCGGTGACTGCTGCCTCGCGGATGGTTTTTCCGAGTTTGAATTTTCTAAGGATACTGATGTAGATGGGATAGAGTATCCAAGAGATGAAAAACGCAATCAGCGCATACATGATGATATTGTTGAGCTTGACTAACATAGGTATTCGCAGGATCTAAAAACATTCGCTTTGGTCCAAAGTGTAGGCAAAAGTGGGGCGCATTTCAAGCATAAATACCAACAAAACTATTGTCAAATTAGTTTTTGACAAACGAATAATAGTAATTATATATTGAAAAAAGCTAAGATGTTTGTAAAATTGGGGACGGTATTTTAGTCCTGAAACACGATGCAGCACGAAGCACTTCTTTATTCTCTCGATCACACGATCACCAAACAGCAGCTCCAAGACAAGGAGGATATTTTATACGACCGCCAAAGATACGCCAAGATGCAGGAGCGAGTGGACGAGGAACAGATTCATGCCATATTTGCATCGGAGTATCCGAGATTTTCCGGCATCAAACCTCAGCCCTACGTTGTTTATTATCTCGGTGACATTACACTGCTCGACAAACCTATCTTGGGTATCGTGGGTCCCAGGAAGATGTCAGAATATGGAAAAAAAGTCGTAGAGACCTTATTCAGTTCAGCGGAAGGCTATGATTTGGTTACGGTTTCAGGGATGGCTGAAGGTGTGGATCAGCTCTGCCATCAGCTTTCCTGTCAACAAAGCATCCCCACGATTGCCGTCCTTGGCTGAGGTTTAGGTTTCTATTACAAAAAACCTGAATGGAACATCATCCAGCAAATAGTGGCCGCATGAGGGCTCGTACTCTCCGAATTTAGGCTCTTAGAAAAACCTGCGTTCTATACCTTTCCTCAGAGGAATCGCATCATTGCAGGATTGTCTGACTGTCTTTTCCTCCCGGAAGCCGGCGAAAAATCCTGATCGTTGATTACGGTGGATTTTGCACTTGCTATGAAAAAGCCTGTCTATGCAACGCCGAGCTCTATTTTTTCTCCTACAAGCCAAGGCATTTTACATCTCATGGAAACCGGTCAAGTGAAGCCCGTAATCAATCTCAAATATTTTCTCCATCAGCATTTTTCTTCAAGAGATATAATTTCCAGACCATCGACACTGATCGATCTGACCGACGAAGAACGCCTATTCATCGAAGGACTGTCTCACGATCAAGGGACTTCATTGGAAACGCTTGCGATTACCACTGGCAAAAATCCTGAAGAGATGGTGCAGCTTTTGACGATGCTTGAGATCAAAGGCGTCGTAGCACAGGAAAGGCCAGGAGAGTATGTACTAACATAAAATTGTCTCCCGGCACCTGTCCCGTCTTTAGCGGGATAAGGGGAGAAGCAGAAGGCAGAGGGGTTTATGGACAAAAGAGTACAATAGTCCATAAATCCTCCACCCTAAAGGGTACCCCCTCCTTTACAAAGGAGGACAAAAAAATAGAATCTTTTAAGTTGTTTATTATTAGTCATGATAGTGTATTATCATCCAAGGAACAAAAAATTTGCCAGAGAAAATAGAAATCAATATTTTATGACAGAGGCAGAATGAAAAATATGGAATTTGGTACTAAGAAAAAATATGACGTGATATAGGTTCCTTAGACAGAAACAGATAGGAAATTATATATTGGATTTTTATTGCGATAGGTTGAAGTTATGAATAGAAATAGATGACAGTAGCCATGATGCCAAATGAGAGTATGATGAAAAAAGAACAAACTATCTTAAAAAATTTTGAATATCGATTGTAAGATATACAAATGCACAGATAAAGTATTTGTTGGATGTTGTAATTGTTGATTTGTACGATAAGATTGAAAAACTAAAATAAGAACAAAAAAATCACCTTTCGTTTGGGTGTGATTTGCTGTTGAAATTCACGCCATATTTCGTATTCCTATAGGGTGAAAAGACATTGGTTTTTACTATTTTTCGCTATTGGATGTTTTCAACAAAAAATAAAAAAAGAGGTTTTACGCTGATAGAGATGCTGATCGTTATCGTCATCATCGGTATCCTCGCCGCAGCGCTTATCCCAAGACTTTCTAGCGCCAGAGGCAGAGCCAA
>CAZLLU010000028.1:0-10810 GCA_964560855.1 uncultured Candidatus Peribacteria bacterium
GAATCCAGTTTGATATCTTTTTTTTGGAGAGTGATCAATTCCGTTACTCTTAGTCCTGTTCCGTATAAAAATTGTAAAATCGCGAAATCTCTCGCTTGTTGAAGATCGTTTTTGGTATATTCCAGTGGTGCGGCCAGAATCCTTCAGATCTCTTTGTCATCGAGATAGTTTACCTCTCTCGGCGGTGTTTTTGCTAATTCCAGTTTGTCCGGACTCATGCAGTCTATATCATTTTTCAGCACGAATCTGAGGAATGCTCTAATAGCGACGATATGATAATTTATCGTTTTCACGTTCAATCCGTTTTTATGCAGTGCCATTCTATAGTCGAGGAGTTGCATGCGATTGATTTGGCTTACATCGATATCGCCGACAAATTCGAGAAATCTATTGAGCCAGAGACTATAGTTCTCCCTAGTTTTTGGGCTCGCATTTTTTTCGTACTGCAAATAGTACATAAACTTCTCGAGCAATGCACTGATAGTGGTGGAATATGTTGCGTTTTTGAAAAATGACTTTTCCTTTTTAGAGGATTTCTTCGGTGAATGATTATTCAATTGTTGCTTCTGGTGTTGGGGTCAAGTCCTGAGGTCCATTCGGAATTTCTGAAGAAGGTGATGAAATCTCTGTCTCGTCAGTAGGCATTTCTGCTATAGGCGTCTCCACTGTTGGAGCGAGGATTGTTTCTAGTTGAGAAATATACTGATCAAATTGTGCAAAGTATCAACTTAAGTTATTTATTTCTTCTCCGTTTGCAATCCTTGTTAGAAAGTCCGTAGCTTTCTTGGAAATGTAGAGTCCATATTTGATAACGGTATTGTTGTTGACTGCTTTTCCTTGTTCCAAAAGTTCATTACCCTTGTTTACATAATCGGTGAGTTTACTAAGATCTGTTTCTTCCGTGACTATAGGTTCTTCTGTCATTGTTCCTATGTCGTTCAATTCTCCAAAGTTATTGTCTATAGTTTCTTCGGTCAAATCTTCTGTATCTCCGGTCAATTCTTCTTCTATGGTTCAGGTTGTTTCTTCTACAGTCATACCTGTTTCAACTCCTATAGCTTCGCTTGCATGCATCTGTGTTTCGTCTCCTCAGAACATATTACTGAATTCTACTGGATACATAGTCCTGAGAATGAAGTAGGTTGTGAATCCTAATGCTGCGAAGAGTACTACAAAAAGAAGCGTTTTGACTCCTTTTGTCTTGCTCTGTGGTATGCTTACTTGTGGCATAGCTTGTACAGGGACTTGTGTTGTAGTTGTTGGTATCGTAAATGCTGGTGGCGGTACTGGAGTGCTAGTCTCTGTAGTTGGCGGCATTTCCAATGGCGTTGCTGTAGCTACAGGTGCGTTCTCTACGATTGGCTGTGTTTCTATAGGTGTTGGTATAGGTGCTACTGTTGTGCCGAGCATTGCATCCAAATCAAATGTTTTTGGTGTTTCTGCTACAGGTGCTGGTTTGGTTTCTATTTTTGCTTCAGGAGCAAGTCCTCAGACATTTGCATTCATATTAAGATTTTCTATGATTTTCATATCGTTCGTCAATTCCGTAGGAGCTATATCTGTTATAGGTTCTTCAATGATTGTGGTAGATGGTTTTTCGTCTTCAATTACCGGTTCTAAATTTCAAGCTTCAGGTTGTGGTATTGTTTCTACTGGTTGTTCACCAGTAATCTCGTCAACAGGTTGCTCAATTACAGGAGTCTCTATTTCTTCTGTTTTTACTTCTTCGACTGGTGTTTCTATTACTGTCTCTTCGACTGGCGTTTCTACAATTGGTTCTGGCTCTGGAGTAATTACTTCTTCTGCTTTTATTTCTTCGACTGGTGTTTCTATTGCTGGCTCTTCTACCGGTGTTTCTATAATTGGTTCTGGTTCGGGAGTAATTACTTCTTCTGCTTTTACTTCTTCTACTGGTTGTTCACTAGCAATCTCGTTAACAGGTTGTTCAATTACAGGAGTCTCTATGACAGGAGCTGTCGCTTCTTCATTTTTTTTATCTTCATTTTTCAATCGATCGTCGTCTTTTGGAGCTTCCGGCAAATTGAGATCCAGATCAAGATTGTTTTCAGATTCTAGATTTCAGGCTTCAGGTTGTGCTTCAATTTTTGGAGCATCTTCCAAATTAATCTGTAGATCGTCTACTGGTGGTGTTGTCGGTGTTGTTGTTCCGTCTTGCGTAATGGTAGTGTCTGCCATAGGAGTATTTCTATGTGATAAAATTAAAGATACATATCAATTATAGTCCAATTTTTGAAATTTGTCAAAAAAGGGCCTATTTCCGGCTCATTTTACTTGACTTTTTTGTGATTTTATCCGATATGTCTACCGAGGACTGCTCATCGGACTTTTATCTTGGGATAGTAAAATTTCACTAATTTCGCTAATTCGTTGATGGTGGAACCGGTAGTGGTGACGTCATCGACGATGAGTAGCGTTTCATCTCCTTTGAGCTGCAGTTTTTCGATGAGCGAAAAAGCATTTTTAAGGTTTTTTAATCTTCACTCTCTATTTAAACTTGCTTGTGTCTTGGTTCTCTTTTTTTTCTTTGCTATTTCTATTCGCGGGATTTCCGTGGTTTCGCTTAGCTTTTTCGCGAGGACTTTGGATTGGTTGTAGCCTTTGACAAAATATTCCCTATATCGATGCGTAGGGACCCAGGTAATGAATTTAGAATTTAGAATTCAGAATTTAGAATTTTGAAACGATTTATTTGCTTGTAATGCAATATTCAGCCTCTCGACCAGGAATCCGCCGATGTCTTTCTTGTGAAAATATTTCAATCTCATAATGAGTTTTTTAAGTAATCCGTCGTAAGCAAAAGGAATGATAATTCCTTCCAGAAAGAAATTTTTTTCTGACTTACAATTCATGCACACCTTATAATCAGCGGAAAATCTGTGGCATATCGGGCAGATTTCCGGATGCGGCTGCAATTTCTTTTTGCAGATTTTGCATAAGTATGCTCCTGTCTTTCAACAGATCACGCAGGCTCTAGGAAATAAAAAATCTATAAAGTTCATGGTTAAGAGTGCAGAGTTAAGAGTTAAGAGTGCAGAGTAAAGAGTTAAGGGTGCAGAGTTATGCGTTAAAGGTTAGTGTTCTCTTTTGTTCTTTTGATTATGGTTACAAGTATCTTTATTATAGCTTCACAACTGTTTTGTAACTCTTTGTTCGGTATGTTTAATCACTTTTGTATGACCTTGAGTCGATATATTGTTTCTCTTGCTTCTTTGAGACTTATATTCATTTTGTTTATGAAGTCTTTTTTGCTGTATCCGGATTGTGCCTCTGATATGTTAGCGCCGATACTTGTTCATGCTCTAAATACCTGTGACGCTACTTCATAGTATTTTTTGTTTTTGAGCTCAATATACTGTTTGCTTATGTCTATCGCAAAGTCTAATGCTCTCTCATGTATTCAATATTCCATGTCTGTATATTATAAAATAAATCCTAAACTCTGAACTATACACTTTGAACTTTACACTAATGAAAATAGAAAAAAATTGACAAAGATAAGACAAAACATGTGGCCGGTTGTGAATAACAAAAAGACCGATTTTTTCGGTCCTGTTGCTGTGTAGTGGCGTCTAGGATTTTTTATTTTTTGTTTTTATTTATCTTCGCTTGTTCCTATCGTCTTTTTTTGTGTACTTATGCATTTGAATAGGATAATAACTACTATTGTTCGTGAGATATCTCTTATTGTCCGAAATATATCTGTATTGTCGATGATATAGTTTCCTAGATTCAACCATTGAATTTCCAGGATCAACGAGAATATTAGGATACATAATTCTCATATGATCATCCAGTTTTTTTTGCGGATATATTCTGTGATTCCTATACCAATAGCTATCACGATAGTAAAGAGATATATCAGATTGATGGCCATGTTTTTTTTTGCTACGAATATAAAAATTATCTCTATTTTCCTGTTTGTATGCATGCTTCCCATTCTCCTGTCTTATTTTTTCCCGTCATTTTCGTTATATCACATCAGGTGAATATACTTATGGGTATTCCTGCTTTTTTTATTGCTTCTTGTTGATAATATTCGGCATCATAATAATCTCCTCACAATGATCCTCATCCGATATAGGTTGCGCCGAAGAATATGGCTATGATTCAGATTAATTTGAATACTGCCATTCACGAGAACAATCATGCATCTACGATATACCTTTTGTGATGCTTCTGGATATGTTTCACTATGTGTTCTGTGTGTTTGCGTACATGATGTGCGATACGATGATGGATTCCCATTTTTTGTGTCAAAGAGTAAAAGATTTTTTTGCTATTTTATTTGATAAAATTGGTATACTAACTCATCGAAGTAAAGTATATCTTCGGGTTTTGCATATCCAAGTTCTTGTAGTAGTTTTTCTCCTATTAATGCCAGTACGATAACATCTTCAGCAGCTTTATATTTTTCATTTAGATTCTTCGCTGTATGATATTTCAGATCCGTCTCTAGAAAAATTTTGTCATGCGTTTCTCTGATTGGGTCTGGTATGGAAATGGTTTCATTGAATTTTTTATGCATAAAATTATCGATCATCGAAAATACTTCCAATTGCTTATGTACGCGTATTTCTTCGTATGCTGCCTGTGATTGTCCTACGCCTCGTTGTATTCCTACAAAAAGGCCTGCAATTGCTAATACTTTCACTATTGTTATACCCATTTCGTCAGTGAGATACTGTATGGCTTGTTTTGCCGCTTGGATGAAATTAAGATAGAGAAAATTGATTGTGTTGGTGAAGAGCGCTCCTTTTTCTGGTGTTATAGGTTCATTGTATATCTTGAGAATATTTTCATATTCTTTTTTTGCTTTGAAATATAGCTCTGTACCGTAAAATTCACTGAAACAATTTCCGAAATTTATGATTGCAAAATCGATGATTTTTTTCCATCAATGCCAGTATGCTCTAGGCAAATACTATTTTCGCATTGGATGATTTTGGGATAATTTTCTTCGATAAACTCTTTGTTTACAAATCATAATCATATATTTCCATTGTGTATTGCGGTTGTAAATAGAATTGTTCCATTGATGTCTTTTTTGTCGATATGAGCCATATCCGCTATCATCTCTTTTGTTGTCGTATATATACTTTTGCACACCTTCATCTTTATAAATTTTTCATAATCGTCTACTTCCTCTATGGATATCTTTTCTGCAATGATGTGGATCAAAAATGAGATAAGCATTGTTTCCATAGATGATATTACTGGTCCTGTATCTCTTGCATTCTCTGAAAGGACGGAAATTTCCACTCCTTTCTCGCATCATAATGCCATAAGTCTTTTTATTATTCCTTCCTGCATTTTTTCGATTATTTTTTTTTCTCTGTTTGTTTCGACATCAGTTGTTTCGAATTTTTTTTCTATAGCATTGAATTATGCCAGTGAAATGAGCTTTATTTCTCCATCTTCTCTGATATTCGCTCCAACATAGAGCTTTGTTGGTAGCTTTTGCGCTATCTTCTGTTTGATATCGTCCAAGTGTGTTATATTTCATCGATTGATGACTTGCGGACAGCTTACGATAAGATTGTTTTTTGAAAAAAATTCTTTGTACACTTCTGGGAAATTTTTTTGGAGACTTGCCGAATTCATGGTTATCCTTCATTCCATGATGCATTGGTTAGAGTGTAAAAGCTTGTTCTACTCTCATTTTGCGTGCATACTTCGGATACGGATGTTTTTTTGTTTTGTGGATCAAATAATGTTCTCTGAAAATTCTTTTGGAGGGGTTGATCTTGTTATGTTAACAAGATACGTATTATCCTTATAAAGGATAGGGGAAATCAAAGAATTTTTCAAGAATATCCTTATTTTAACCTGTTTTTGATCTTAAATATACAAAAAAAGGGTGCTCACAGCACCCCGTTTTCTATGTTTTAGTTTAAACACCTTATTTCTTAATAATCGCTTCGATCGCTGCGAATCCCATTTCTTCCTTGTCGTTGATAAGGATGTAGAGTTCGTCTCCTGCTTTACCTTTGAAGAAGGTGACTGCAGCTTGGTTGAGGAAATAGTTTTTTCCATCATCTGTAATCGCTACGAATTTGTTGTCATCAGTTTTGGAAAGTATTGCTCTGACGTGTTTTCTTTCTACAGGTTGGATTAACTTATAGATAAACTTTCCATCTTCGAGTATCTTAAGCTTGAGATAATCTCAAGGAACTAATTTTGTCTTGCTTGAGTAGTTCAATGGCACTGGGTATTTCTTCTGATCTACGCCTATCATAAAGTAACCATCGAACTTTCCTTCGACCACTTCTGCATTTTCCTCTGAGTAGCTCTTGAGTTCAGGCATTTCTCCACCTTCGTTCTTGATCTCTACGCTTTCAGGATTTTCTGGGTCGAATTTTGCGAGCTGGTTGAGAGTCAATTTGATCCTCTTCATGTCGTTCTCCATGTTTCCCAACATATTCTGAACGAACTGTACCATCTGTTGATGCTTCTGCATCATCTCATCTTTGTTCACCTTCTTTGGGGCTGCAGCTTTTCCAACTGTGCTGGACTGATGTGCAGGAGTAGCTGGTTCTGCTTTTGCTACTGGTTTAGCTACCTTTGGCTCTGCTTTAGTCGCTGTTTTTGTCTCTGCCATTTTTTGTTTTTGTTTTAAGGATAAAATTTTTGTTGTTTTAAGTATAGTGGTTTTTGGAAAATATGCAAATTTTTTGTAATGGACAAAAATTTATACTTCGGCATAATTCTTTTACCCCAAACTTTTATAAAATTTTTGGTGTTTGAAATGTCCATTTTTCTACCAAAAAAACTTTTAAATATCTTTTTTGGGAAGAAATGTACAAAAATTTTATATAGAGTGTTTTTTCTTGTTTTTACAAACAAAATCTACATATATGATATATCTACGTAATTTTTATTGTTGAATTTTAAACTTTAAATACAAAAACACATGAAGAGACTCTTGTCTATATTTGCTTTTGGTTTGTTGTTCTTATGATTCAGTTTCGCAGTCGAAGGCGATCTTCGAGATTGGATGGATAATCTTAATGATGAAATCCCGTTCGGATATACCGTTAGTCAGAAGATCACTGTAGATCAAATTGCTTTGGATAAAATTATCATTAAATCACCAGTCATTGAAGATGAACTCGGTAATAAGATCACAAAATATACTGTTATGTTCTCTCAGTATCCGCTATCTCAGATCCTTGAGAATACAACATTGCTTGATCAATCCAAAGAGAAGACTTTCGATTTCACTACCGTGAATACCGAAGTGACCATGGAGCTCAATGCTACCGAAGATGGCATCACTCCTACCAATGCTTATTACCTTTCTGTTATCCCAAAAGATAATAATGGCATCCTCGGAGAGATTTCTAATGAGATCCGGTTTAAGCTTGCTACACAGAAATATGGAGAAGGAACACCTGATGATACGCTAACTGCGCACACTGCAGCATGAGCAAATATGAGTTTAGCTAATATTACTCATACCATAGCTAGCAACAAAGCGACTTTGAGATGGACTTCTATCGACGGTTCTGATAGTATCGATCTTTTTCTCTGGAACCCTACGAGCGAGATGTTTGAGAGATTGACTACTGTCGCTATGAACGCCGAAAGCTATACCTTCACGCTTACGAGAAACGGTGAATATATCGTCAATTTTGTTCCAAATAATGGCGGTACTGAACATCGCTACACATTCGTCGCTAACGGTATAACCGCAGGAACTACAAACACATCTACTACACCGATTATCGGCAACAATATCCCTGCTACTTGACCGAAGGAAAATATTCTCATCGTATTGGCGATAGCTACAGTAGTATATTTCATCTATAGGAAAGCAAAAGCGAAAAACTAATCGGAATTCAGAATGTAGAATTCAGAGTGCAGAAATTAGAATTTAGATAAAAAAATAGCCCCGCAAGTCTACGGGGTTTTTCTCTATTTTTTTTTAACAACCTCACCTTCGTTTCCCTCAGACTTCGCTAAGGACAAGCCTCTCCTAACAGAGAGGATTTTAGTTTTTTTATCGGAAGAGTTTGTAGATACCTGCAGTGATGAGCGTGGTGAATCGGCCTATCAGTTCCATGAACGCTTTTGCTCATGCTTTCTTTTTTGTTTGCTTGTGGATGGTTTTCCGCTGGTCGTCGGAGATTATTTTCTGTCATAATCTTTGTTCTATGGAAACGATTTCTTCTCTGATTGCTTTCGCGTTTGCTAGATAATTTTTGTGTTCGGATTCCATCATAACCTTGATACCTTTCGCGTCTTGTATTGCTGGATTCCCCATTTGTACTTTCGCTAGCTGATATCGTATTGTGTCGTAGAGGAAGACGAGTTTTTCGTGGATTTTCTTGTGTTTCCTGATCAGTTTGCGATGGATGAAGAGCAGCAGCAAGAGCACTACTATATATCATAGGATAGCTAATAGCAAAATCTCGGCTTGCGGCTCAGCCATTCAGCTGACGTTTGCCATGATATGGACAATCCTGTCTCGGAAGGTATTGAGGCTTGTGAGTATATTTTCCATGACAAATGATGAGAAGACTAAAATATATTAATTTTAAATTTTTCCCTTCGAGGACAAGTGAATTTTGAATGTAGGAATTGTTATTATATGAACTATTGTACTGGTACAATAGTAGATAAATAAACAAGTCTTTCATTAAGCATTAAACATTAAGCATTTTTTTGTGGGATAAACGCTTTGGTAATGTGGTTCTTCTTCGCGAGGATAGGGATGAAATTCCTTCGGAATACGGGGATTTTCTGATTAATGCACCGCTGGTTCCGTTTCTTCCCTTTGTAGATATCGCCTTTGCGAGGGAATCTTTTCACTGTCGTTGTATCTATTTTTTTCTCGCTATCAACCGTTTTTTCTCGAAACGCTTTGGGCGCTGAGATGATATAGATTTCGCCGTGCGCTTTGAAGAGATAGGTGTTGTTCACATATTTGTATCCGCTGGTGCCCTTCGTCAAAAACCTTGTGAGTTCGTTGAGCAGAGGAGTCGTTACATTGTTGGTGATATGCAATCTTTTCATCACTGTCATCATTGTTTCATTCGTGATCGCTTCAGGATCGATCTTTCGCTGGTAGGCGAAATCGGCTTTCCGATGCGTGGACTTTTTAATGGGTTTCAGTTCTACAACTTGCTCTTCTTTCTTTTCCAACTGTGTGTAAATGTTCTTTATGCTCTCGATAAATGAGTTTGTGGATTTCGTCTGTTTATTTGCTAGCTTATATAATTCAGGTAAGACCTTGTTTCTTAGCTTATTTCTCAGACTAGTTGACGTATCTTTGTTTGTCGGATCGGTGACAAATGGAATCTTGTTTTTTTTGCAGAACTCTAGGACTTCGTTTTTCGTTAGCTTCAGAATAGGCCTAATCACTTCCATTCATGGCAATAGATGCTGTGGTTCGCTTTCCTTCATTGCCAAAAATCCGTTGATGTTCGCGCCGCGCAGGAGATTGAGAAACATGCTTTCGATGCGATCTGTGAGATTGTGTCAGAAAATAAATTTTTTGATATTATATGTTTTCGCTGATTTTCTGAATTCGCTATACCTTCGATTTCTGAGGTCAGCTTCGGTATGTTTCTTGTTCGGCTTCCTTTTGACGACAATGAGCTGTGTTCATTCCAAAAATTTGCTTACAAATTGCTCGTCTTTGATGTTTCCGCTTCTGACTCCATGATTACAATGTATAAAAAATAGGTTTTGTAAATCATATTTATTCTTTATAAAAAAATTGTACACCAAACATGCTGCTAAAATGCTATCGGAACCTCAGCTCACGGCAACTATCACTTTTTCCTCAGGTCATACCTTGTCTTTCAGTAGGTCAAAAGATGATTCTACTTTCTTGTCGGTGAGCGTGACGTTTTTTATATTCCTCGTCATACCTTGTTTTTTTCACAAATTTTTCATAGATTAGGGATTTGAAAATTTCCGGTAAAACTTTATACTTATAGAGTGTTTTACATTTATGCTTTTTACAGTCAAATGAAAGATTCATCTGCAAAAGCGGGCAAGGTCATCAAGGACAAAGTCTTCAAAATCAAAATCGCCGATCTTCTAAATGAATCCTGAAGAGAAGATCAGATATATTTTGATCACAAATTTTCCGATCAGTTGCCGAATCTCGATGATGACGGCATGGCGGGCACATTCACTATCCATTCATTGGATACCGCTTCGTTGCTTGGAACTTTGACCGATATCACTGCTGGATTCCATGAGACATGCGAGAGCTGCGGTACGGTGTTCGATAGATCTGTAGATATCCCTTCCTATACTGCGAGGTTCGTTTTTGAGGATGATATCTCTGAAAAAGAGAAGACAGAATCCGAAGAAGCGTTGCTCTATATCAATCAAAAAGACGAAACTATCAATATCGAAGATATGGTCGTGCAAGCTATCTTACTCAATGACCCATTCGTCAAGCGCTGTCCAAAATGCACTAAGCGTCTTGAAACGGAAAGCGATGATGAAGATGATCTCGGAGAATTTACATCAAAAGGGAATATAACATTTTCGTAGATAGTATGCCCTAAGTCCCTCGTATTGCAATCCAAGGATATTTTCCTATACTTTTTTCGTTTATTTTTTGTTTTCTCTTATGAAATTCTTTCGTTATGGTCTTGCCGTGTTACTTGGTTTTTTGTCGCTAGGTTTTTCTTGGGCTTCATTTTCTTATAATGACTTTGTGGCACAATTTACTAAGGCATCAGCTGGGTTATCTCTTACACAAAAAAAGACCTATTATACTAAAATCTATAATAATCTTAGTTTGCTCGCTATCAGAAATCGTAAAGAT
>CAZLLU010000029.1:0-10263 GCA_964560855.1 uncultured Candidatus Peribacteria bacterium
TTTATCACCCATATATGATGAAAGATTTTATGATACTGGCTATCAATCCCGGTTCTACTTCCACCAAGATCGCCGTATACCAAAACACGGAAGAACGCTTTATCAAAAATATCAAACATCCTGCAGAAGAGATTGCAAAGTATCACCATGTCGCTGACCAGTTCGCATTCCGCAAGGAGTTGATTCTCCAAGAGCTGCAAGCAGCGAATATAGCTATAGAAACCCTAGATGCGATCGTGGGAAGAGGAGGAATTTTGAAACCGATACCGTCTGGAGTATATGAAGTCAATGACGCTATGGTCCACGATCTCCAGGATGCACCGCTCAAAGAACATGCCAGCAATCTCGGAGCGTTGATTGCAAGAGATATGGCAAAGGCTATTCCGGGCGCTAAAGCATTTATCGCTGATCCCGTCGTTGTCGACGAACTTACGGATGTTGCCAGGATGTCGTGACATCCTTTGTTCAAACGCGAATCTATTTTCCATGCATTGAACCAAAAAGCTATCGCTCGTCAGCACGCTGCAAGCGTAGGCAAGAAATACGAGGATATGAATCTGATTGTGGTCCATATGGGTGGATGAGTCTCTATCGGTGCGCATCATCACGGAAAAGTCGTCGATGTAAATAATGCGATAGATGGAGAAGGACCATTCTCTCCTGAGAGAAGCGGAGCGTTGCCTGCAGGAGATCTCGTAAGATTATGTTTCAGCGGTAAATATACGGAAGAAGAGATGATAAATATGATCGTCGGGAAAGGTGGCATGGTAGGATTTTTGGGAACGAATAATGCGTATGATGCCGAGATGAAAGCCTTGGCCGGAGATACGGATGCCAAGAAAGTCTTTGAAGCGTTCGTCTATCAAGTAGCGAAGTATATCGGCGCTATGGCGACGGTTTTGAAGTGCGAAGTCGACGCGATCCTGTTGACTGGCGGTATGGCAAAAAGCACACGGTTGACAGATCAGATAGCGGATCGCGTACAGAGACTCGCGCCGGTAACTGTGTATCCTGGTGAAGATGAGATGCGTGCGTTGGCCATAAATGGCCTTATGGCGCTCAAAGGCGAGATGGAGATCCTCGAGTACAAATAGACCGATCTACTTGTATTTTTTTGTCAAAACCGTACCTTGAAGCTGATTTCTCAAAAAAGCGATTTTATCTTTTTGCGGATCACCATGCGCGAAGACTACAAAGAATATCTTCCCCAAAGGGATCCTATTATCAGAGAGACTGTCCAAGAGCAGGACGATCTTCACGACGATGCTTTGGATTCTTCTGAAGAGGAAGAACCGCTGGAAAAATAACCATTTCTAAAATTTGGAATTTTAAATTTTGAATTTAGAAACATCAATTACTTCAAAAGGGTTTTAAAATTTCAAATTGTAAATTTTAAATTGTAAATTCTCTATTTTGTTTTACATCCGATACGAGCATCTCTCAGAATCGCATCCTAGCTTCCGCGTCTACAAGCTCCGCGAAGGGGAACAGATTTTGCAATATGTCTTGCACGAGAATATCGTAAAGGTTGCTGACGAATCACGGGAATATCCCAAATATACGCATTATTTCATGCTAGACGAAAGTAGGTTCAGCTTTTTCAGATTCGATATTTTCGAAAAGTTCGAGAAAAAGTTTACGTTCCAGAATTTGAAAGATATCATAGAGGACAGGTGCCAATCGACAAAAAAACATAATGACGTCGATGGAGAAAGGATTATGGTCTATATCGACAATATCTATGTCAACGGCGAAGAAAAGAAATACGTTATCGGAGAATCCGGGGAGATTTTCTTTAGATTGTATATCGTCTATCTCAATAAGAAAACGATGAATACCATCAATTCTGTCTATGGTAATTTTTTAGAAGAGAAGAATATCAATATTCTCCCGCAGTCGTTCCATACGCTCCTCTTCCTCAGAAACAACCTCAAAAAAGATAATTTTGTCTTATTATATATCACAGAAAATTCGTGCAAAGCGATCAAGATCCAGAACGGATTCTATCATGCTATGGATACTTTGAATCTGGGAATGGCTGCGCTCAAGCAGATGTACAAGGACAACGGTATCGTCCAATATCGGTACAAGACCTATGATTTTATCGAACAGAATCCGCTCGCTAGAGACCTCGTCAAGGAGACGCTGCAGTTCTATTCTCAACTGTTTTGTAAACGATTTCATGAAAAAGGATTAACCTGAACGGACGTCATCGTTATTTCCCCTATCACGAAAAACGTCCACTTCATCGAGACTTTCAACGAAGAGTATAAAAAAATGACGAACAACTATGTCGTGCCGTTTCATCATTCGGAGAAATTAAATACCTTCGGCAAAGTCCGAGAACCGGACGATATGGATGCTATCATCCTCATGAACCGCGATAAAAAGCTGAGAAACGCATTGCTAGGAGCAGACAATGAAGAACAAGAAAAAAACGAAGAAATAGAATTATAAACATAAAAGCCCGGTATCGCTACCGAGCCTTTTTTTATTCGTATTGCATGACAATAAAATCTATTTCTTGGGTATCCTGTATTCTACACAATGAATTTTTCTTCCTACATCTAACGTTTCCTTTTCTGTCACTATTTCATTTCCACATTCATCTTTTTGTACTATTCCTCATAGTGATTCAGCTATTTTTCTACTTGGGATATTGTTCTTATCTACAGGATAAAACAAATAATCAAAATCAAGATTTTTTTGTGCTCGATCAGCCAATCCAGCGACAGCCTCTCTTCCTATTTTTTTTCCAAATGCAGATTTTTTTATTCGAATACCTGGTTCTGGCGCTCTAGAATTTTTTATATGTATACCTCAACATCACAAGAATTCCTTAGTTGTTTTGTCTAAAATAACTATCTGTAATTCCTTTCATTGTCACATGTTTTGTGTTGCATTGTTGATGAATGTTTCTGTTTCAGAAATATTATCTGTGGATTTTGGAAACATATACGTTGTGATTTCAGGAGTAAATTCCTTGAATATTTCCTCCACATATTGCATGGTAATAGGGACTAGCAACAAACGCTCAGTCTCTATGGTTACGGTTGCTAAGTTTTCCATGATAATATAGTAATAAAGTAAAACTATTTCTTGTAGATTCTATATTGTACTGCAGAGAAACTTGATGACTTATCGAATTTCCAATCAGTAAATATTTTTTCTTTGCCATCTTCGTCAACCTGCAAAACTCCTCCCAAACGTTCTGCAATTTTTCTGGTCGCTACGTTATCTACATGCGCATCGTAAATAATGTAATCAAAGTCGTTATGATCTTCCAATCGTTTTATGACAGTCGCTATCATTTCTTTTCCGTATCCTTTTCTCCGAGCGGATTGTTTCAACCGTAATCCTACTTCTGGAGTACGAGTGTTCAAATCCATTATACCGGCTGTTCAGATAAAATCACCTGTTTTATCTGTTACGATAAAATTGATATTTTCTCCTTTTTCATAGGTCTCTTTGCTCTTGATAATCCGATCCTTTTCTTGTTGGATATCGGTAGGCGTAGATACTCTCAAGTATTTAGTCACTTCGTCAGTGAGTTCTTTGAAGATCTCTTCGACATATTTCATACTCAATAATTCTCGATTGAGTTTCTCTGTACTAAAACGTATGTCATTGGTTGCTATATTTTCCATTGCTATAAACTAATATATAAAATGACGTTTCTCCTTTACCCAAAGGAGGTCCCCGAAGGGGGGAGGATTTTTTAGTCTCCCACCACTTGCGGTTTCCTCTCTTCAATTAAAGAGGATATATCTTTTTGTTATTCATTCTCTTCCGGTATAAATCCTCCTGATTGGATATCTCGGAGTTTTTTGTAGGTTCCACCTTCTTTTGCGAGCAATTCGCTGTGGCTTCACTTCTCGATAATCTGTCACTTATCCATGACAATAATCCTGTCCATCTTCATAATAGTGGATAATCTATGCGCGATGACGATAGCCGTCTTGTTTTTCATAACCTCGTCCATCGCTTCCTGGATCAGATGTTCGGATTCAGAATCTAATGATGAGGTCGCTTCGTCCAATACAAGAATTCTCTTGTCTTCCAGAATTGCTCTCGCAATAGCTACTCTCTGCCTTTCTCCGCCGGAAAGCTTGATTCCGCGTTCACCGACTAAAGTATCGTAGCCATCTTTCATTTTGCCGATGAAGTCGTGACAGCGCGCCATTTTGGCAGCGGCGACAATCTCTTCTTCTGTTGCATCGGGATTTCCGTAGGCGATATTTTCTCTGATCGACCTATGGAAGAGTACAGTATCCTGCGGAACCATAGAGATCTGTGACCTCAAAGAATCCTGTGCTACCTGTGAGATATCCTGTCCATCGACCAAAATTTTTCCTCATTGGATATCAAAAAATCTGAATAATAATTTGACGAGCGTGGTTTTTCCTGAACCGGATTGACCTACGATCGCGACTTTTTCTCCGGGCTTGATCCTGAAATCGAGACCATTGAAGATATGCTTTCCATCGATATATTGGAATTGGACATTATCAAATTCGACTTTACCGGCAGAGACATCCAAGAGCTCATCTGAATGATCTACTATTTCATGTGGTTCATCGAGAATCTCCAGCATTTCTGCTGATTCACCGATTGCTCTATTGAGCTGTTTGAGGACATTCCTGATATTGAAGAGCTGGTCGAAAACTTTGAAGATATACACTTGGATAAGGATGATGGTACCTGCGGAGATGATACCTTTGCCTCGAGATTGAATAGCAAAATATATCGCTCCTATCTCAAACACAAAGATCAATACTGTACTTGCAAAGAACATCCACTCTGCTCTCATCCATTTCACTCTTATAAGACGCTCCCATTCTTTGATGACGCCATCGAACCTTTTGATCTCTCTAGGCACAGAAGCGAACGTAAGGATATTGAAATTATTGGTTATCGTGTCTGCGAGTTCTCCTGTTGTCTTGGAGTCCTGCTGGTTGGACATGATCTCGTATTTGGTATTCCGTCTGAAGAAAAAATATTGGAATATGCTGTAAAATACTATGAATACGATGAAAATCAGTCCTATGGTAAGATCTTTTCTTGCTACTACGATGATGATAAATGGAAGGAATATAAGCATCCTCAAAATATTGAAGATGAAATTGTCCACCATATTTTCATAGGAATACGCCAATTTGTTTATTTTTTTGACGAGCGATCCCGAAAAATTATTGGTAAAGAATCTGAATGAATGCCTATGAAGATAAGCAAAACATTGCTGGAATATCCTACGCATCACCTTTGGTTCTAGACTCACGAGTCCAAATCCCACCATTCTTCGTCCTCCTATGGAGAATACTTCAACAACCGCCATTGCGCCCAAAATTCCCATAAGTACGGGTACCAAAGCTGCTCTGCTTCCATCACCTACTTGGACGATATCGACGATTTTGGTGTAATAGATCGGCAAGATCAAACTTGCTAATGATGCCAAAATCATACCTGCAGTAGCGACAATAAACGGTCGTTTCCTTGCCTTCGTCATTTTCCGAAAATACGAAATCACTCTTTTTGCTCCGATAGTTTTGTTCTTCTTGTTGTGATCGTCTCACATGGTACTGGGGTGAAATAATAAAATAGCGTTTGTAGCTATATAATAAAAAGCTACGGATTTTCTCTGTTCCGTAGTTTGATATCATCTTTATATTTACTATGGTGTCATGGTAAAATATATCTCCGGTTGGTATCAAGCCACGGTATCTGGTTCAAATGAAATCATCACATACAAACATGCTGTTTTCATTGGCTGCGGAGAAAAACAAAATAAAACGCTTTCAGATATATGTACGAAGAAATAGATATTTTGTGACAAAAAAGTGGTATAGGTTTCCGGCACTGTTAATTCCTTTTTTTGTTATCCAATGTCCTAACTATTTTTTCTATCGTCTGCGGTGTCCATGATCTTTCATGGAGCAATATCGTATCACCTTGTTTCATCCTTGCAATATGTTCATCTTTTGGAGCGCCTGCAAAATCCCTAAGGTCGACATCCTGACGTCGAAACATAGGAGTCTCATACCCTAGCGAATCGAGGAAATCATTGAACTCCTGTTTATAATATTTTGGAGGTTGATTTCCATACGGGAATCTGATGTATTTCTTTTCTCGAGGGATGCCCGCCTCTTGATAGACCGATTTTATGAGCGAATCTCATTTGATAATCTCTTCTTTGGCTTGATCTAACGTAAGCGTCTGAAAATTGGGATGGGAAAAACTATGATTTCCGATATGATGTCACATCTTGATTACCTCGACCAAGTCTTTTCTCGTAGACTCCTTGATCCCTCTGGTCACGACATAAAAAATTCATTGATACTGGAGCGAATCCAGGGTTTTGGCTATTTCTATCATATATTTACTTGGACCATCATCGACCGTAAACAATACATCGGTTCTCGCCTGCTTCATAATCATTTCCTGCCTAGGCGTATCTTTTTCTCTATAGGTATTGTTTGTACCTGTATTGCTAGTAAACTGAGGAGTACCTAGCAACGCTGCGGTAAACATTGTTCCCGCCAAGAGTTTATTCATGACAACAAAAAATAGATAAAAGCTATCGTATTTTTTGTTTATGTTTTGTTGGATATATTAGACTAATGAAGTTCCTGTCATTTCCTTCGGTATTTCAAGTCACATGAGTTTCAATACGGTCGGTGCGATATCAGCAAGTCATCCGTTTGCGCGTTTAAGGGTTTGAACATTTCATCATTGTATATACCGCAATGGAACAGGATTCATGCTATGTGCAGTCATCGGTTTGTCTGATGATCCCATATCGTCACTATTGCCGTGATCAGCAGTAATCAAAAGTTCAAAATCGTTTTTGTCGCAGAACGCGATGATATTTCAGACGAGCGTATCTAACTTTTTGATGGCAGTAACGACTGCATCCATATTGCCGGTATGTCCTACCATATCGCCGTTGGCGAAGTTAGTGACTATGAAGTCAAAATCGTTGGCCTTGGCGATAAATTCGTCATAGATTTCCTGAGCTGACATTTCAGGATCTAGGTCATAGGTCGCTACTTTGTGCGAAGGGACTAAGATATCTTTTTCACCATCTCGGACGATCTGTTTGTCGCCATTGAAGAATTTCGTGACGTGAGCGAATTTTTCTGTCTCTGCAAGATGCAATTGACGAAGCTCATTATGTGAAAGAGTTTCAGATAAGGTGTTTTTTATATCCATAGGTTTGATGAAAACATTACCTTCATATTCCTTGTAATATTTGGTCATAGTGACGAAATAGATGTCTCTCAATCTTTTTGTCATCGCTCAATTGATATTCCGATTCGGTATGTCTTCAGCGTTTTTTTTGTCGATAGAAACCATGATCGCTTGAGTCATCTGTCTTGCCCTGTCGGAACGGAAATTGAGATGGAAGACCGTATCTCCGCTTTCTATCTGCTCTCCATCTACGAAGCTCACCGGTTTAATGAATTCGTCCGTAATGCCTTGTTCGTATTGTTTCGCGATATATTCGCTCGGTGTGTCGCTTGTTTGGAGCTGAGAGAAGACTATTTCATCATAAGATTTCTGGATCCTATCTCGGTTATTGTCCCTATCCATGCCATAATACCTTCACGCGAAACTCGAGATCTTCACGTTAGGAAATTTGGTCAGAGATTGTTCGAATGCTTTCATAAGTTCATATGCGCTATCCGGCGCCAAGTCTCTACCATCGCCGAAAAGATGCAAGGAAACGGTGATATCGTTGGGGATGAGTTTCAAGATTTTCTCCAAATGAGAATCCATAGCATGTACGCCGCCGGGTCCGAACAATTGCAACAAATGGAGGACGGAATCGTTTTTTTTGCAGTGCTCGATACCTGCGATAAACTCTGGTAATTTTGCGAATGAACCGTCGTCGAGCATATCTTCGATTTCGACGAGATTCTGCTTGATAACCCTACCGGAACCGATTGTCATATGGCCGACTTCGGAGTTTCCCATCTGTCCTTCAGGAAGTCCTACCGCTCTACCGCAGCATTCAAGTGTGGAATATGGTTCAGAAAATAGTTTTTTGAATATAGAAGAATCTGCCTGGATGATAGCATTTTGTGCGGGCGTCTTGGTGTTGATGCCGAATCCATCGAGGATAATGAGTGCAAGTTTTTTCATAGCAATACGGTAACAAAGATAAATTCGTATCTGACATCATAATGATTTCATAAGAAAATTCAATCCAGGAAAACGGGGAGAAATTTTGAATTTACAATTTACAATTTACAATTTACAATTTACAATTTTAAATTTTAAAACGTTAATAAGTTTTTACCTTTTGAGCTATTTTATTGAAGATACACATTATTTCCTTGGATTCCTTCAAAAGAGATATAAGCTCCATTGGCGGGTTCTTGGTTATACTTGTAAGCAATTCAAGCCAATACAGAGTTTCTTTAGCTTCTTTTTTGCAGATATGTATTTTATTAGCAAAGTCCTTCTTGCCATTAGCACCATTCGCCTCACAATAATTAGCACCTACACTGGTACCAGATCTTATCACCTGATCTACAATATTTCTATTCAAATATTCAATACGCATATTTTTTAGACAAAACAACAGATTCTTGCTAAACTTCAATAATCTTTCTTCTAAATCATACATGTATATTGCTTATACTCTAAAAAACACTCCACTAGGTTTTCAACTTTCAAATTTCAAATTTAAAATTTAAAATTATTTTTGTTATTCGCTCTCTACAAACATCGTCTTGCTCCTATACTGCAGCGCTTCAGCTAAGTGTTTCACTGCAACAGCTTCTTCGCCTGAAATATCGGCGATGGTGCGTGCGAGCTTGATGGTGCGGTGCACGACTCTGGTTGATAAGGTCAGTTTCCTCGCGGCTTCCGCTAAGAAAGTTTTGCAATCGTCAGTCAATGGAATCAGTTCGTCGATATGTTTCGACGTGATCTGCGCGTTGGACGTGATCGAGGTTCAGAAAAATCTTTGTTGTTGGATTTTTCGCGCATTGATGACTTTGTCTCTAATCGTAGCAGAACTTTCGCCTTTGATGTTGTCCAAGACTTTTTCGATATCTTCACGTGGGATCTCGAGCACCATATCGATACGGTCCAAGAGCGGTCCAGAAATTTTCGCTTGGTAGCGCTTGATATCCATGCGCGAACAGCTGCACGCTTTTTCACGGTCCTTGTAGTATCAGCAGATACATGGATTCATAGCGGCGACGAACATGAAGTTTGCAGGGTATTGGATAGTGCCGGAGACGCGCGAGATGACGACGGATTTGTCTTCCAGTGGCTGACGTAA
The DNA here is from genome assembly GCA_964560855.1 of uncultured Candidatus Peribacteria bacterium. Taxonomy (GTDB): domain Bacteria; phylum Patescibacteriota; class Gracilibacteria; order Absconditabacterales; family Absconditicoccaceae; genus CAJBLF01. Next base: position 9,293 of record CAZLLU010000029.1, read on the forward strand.
GACTTCGAGCACCTCGCGCGGAAACTCGGTCAGCTCGTCGAAAAACAAGATTCACTTATGCGCCAAAGAAATCTCTCCCGGCGTCAAACGGCTTCATCATCAGGTAATGGAAATTTTGGAAGCCGTATGATGCACCTGACGAAACGGCCTTCTCGTGATAAGCGGCAGCTCTTTGTTTAGCTTTCCGACGACGGAATAAATCTGCGAGACTTCCAAAATCTCTTCAAATCCCAATGGTGGTAGAATGCTCGGCAACGCTTTACTCAAGAGCGTTTTTCCGCTTCACGGTGCACCGACCATCAAAATATTATGGAATCCCGCAGCGGCGATAGCCAACGCTCTCTTGGCCAATAAATGTCACTTGATCTGCGAAAAATCTACATCATGCTCTTTGTTGCTTTCGTACAATTGCTCGATATCTTTGGCTTGATCGATGGGCGATAATTTTTTTCCATAGACAAAACATTCCACTACTTCACTGAACAGCTTCAACGGATAAATCGTGATTCATGGCACATATTCCAATTCGTAGACATTCTCCTCCGGCACGAAGAAATGCTTGTAGCCGTGCTGCATCGCAGAGATAACAGAAGGCAACAATCCGTTTACTCTTTTTACGCTACCGTCCAATCCCAGCTCTCAGAAAAAGAGAAAGTCGTCGACATTGATGGTTATATTATGTTCGTAGATCAGCAGCAAAATAGCTACCGCCATCGGCAGATCAAAACTCGTTCCGACTTTTCTGATATCGGAGGGCGATAAGTTGAGTACGATTTTTCTTTTGGGCAGTTCGATGGCAACATTGCGGAAAGTTGCTTTTAAGCGCTCTTTGGACTCTTTGATAGCAGCGTCAGGCAGTCAAACAATTTCAATAGTGGGCAGCGATTTGCTCGAATCCGCTTCGATGATGATCTCATAGCCTTCGAGTCCGACGTTCGCATAGGTTTTCACTTTTTGGATCATGATAATAA
>CAZLLU010000030.1:0-9857 GCA_964560855.1 uncultured Candidatus Peribacteria bacterium
TAATGATGCTAATACTTGCTTATTGTAAAAATATTTATAATTAATTATTAATATAACCGACCATTAAAAAAACTCTGAGAAATAGTAGATATTCTTGATAATCAAAGAAGTCCGATTTCTTCAGAAGAAAGGGAAAAAAGAAATCAATGAAAGTCTAAGGATCAGTTATATCCATACTATTGAGCAACAAGACAAAATGGGTGGATAGATGATTATATCTTTGATGAAGAACTTGTTTTGCTTGGGGAAGATTGAGCAGATTTTCATGATAAAGAAAAAGAACCAGCTTACATTATAAATTGAAAATCTTGGGTTAATAACCATGCACATGTTTTGAGAGGAAAGAAATTAATATTAGACAATAAGTTTCTTTGTTTTTACCTTAATATATTTGATTATCATTGATATGTTGCATGAGCGACTAGAATGAAACTAAATCAATGAGCGATGAAAGAAATTCCAATCCCTCTCCCACCAATCACCACCCAACAACTCATCGTCGCCAAGCTAGACGAGACCTTCGCTCAGATAGATGAGGCGATAACTACTACGCAAGCCAACATCGATCAAACTGACGAGCTGACGAAGTCGGTGCTGGATAAGGTATTTGAAGAAGGTGAGTGGGAGATGAAGAAAATTGAAAAAATAGTAGAAAAAACAGAATTATGGAATCCATTAAAAAAACCTAATGAGGTTTTTGATTATGTTGATATATCTTCTATTGATAATAAGCTTTTTTCTATAACAGAAACGAAAGAAATTTTAGGAAAAGATGCACCTAGTAGAGCAAAAAAACTAATAGAAAAATGAGATATCTTGTATGCTACGACAAGGCCTAATCTGAAAAATATAGCATTGTGTGAAATAAACAAACCTAATTTAACGTGCTCAACTTGATTTTGTGTTTTAAGAACAAAGAAAAAAGAATTGTTCAATAGGTACTTGTTCTATTACATAATAACAGATGGATTCTTTAAGAAAATAGAAAAATATATTAGAGGTGCGCAGTATCCTGCAGTATCTGATAAAGATATAAAAAGTGTAGAAATTCCACTTCCGCCACTCGCTAAACAACAAGAAATCGTCGATTACTTGGATCGTGTCTTCGCTGAGACGAAACAGCTCAAGGCTGAGTATGAAGCGAAGCTTCAACAGCTTAAGGAACTCAAGGCGAGTGTATTGCAGAGTGCGTTCGAGGGGAAGTTAGTATAATATCTTGGATTTAACCTATTCATTAAATAGGTAATATAAATTGATAAAAATATTACATATCAAGACAATAGGTAACACATATATGACATATATACCCAAATAAGTAAAATAAAAATACGAAAATGTTACATATATTTGATTTTTGTTCCAAAATGAGTAAAATAGAAGGTGTTTTATTTTACCTAAGAGAAAATGTTTGATCCAAATATCCCTTACAATGATTTACCCTTGCTTCCAGGAAACTTTGATTTTAATCAAGTAGATATTCTCAAAGCAACCATCAAAGCCAATGAAAATCTAGCGAGGCTAAATGGATTAGCCTTACTTTTGCCGAACTCAGAGATTTTGATGGCGCCATTATTGATCAAAGAATCGGTGGAAAGTAGTGCTATAGAAAATATCCACACTACTACACAAAAAGTGCTTCAAAAAGAGGCTATGGGAATCAAAGAAATAAAGTGACCAGAAAAAGAAGTATTACATTATCGTGAAGCATTGATGTTTGGTATGCAGCAAATACAACATTATGGCGGTATCCCGACCAATCTTTTGATAGCGGTACAAAATATTTTGGAACCAACCAAACAAGGAATTCGTGCTATACCATGAACAATTATCCAAAATGATCAAACCTGAGAAACAATATATACACCACCGGAAGGGGAACATAGACTCAGAGATTTTTTAGCAAATCTAGAAATGTTTCTAAACGAAAAAGAGAGTGATATCGATCCTTTGATAAAATTATGAGTGATTCATTATCAATTTGAAGCAATTCATCCTTTTTATGATGGAAATGGAAGGACATGAAGAATGCTTATGATCTTATATCTTTTGATTAGTGAAAAATTAAAATATCCTGTGTTGTTTATCAGTGAATATATCAACAGAACCAGATCGAAATATTATACTTTATTAAATGAAGCTTCCAGAACGAACGATTATAAATCAGTCATCATGTATATGTTGGAGTGAATATCTGAGCAGGCAATAGTGACGGAACAAAAGATTCTCCACATCAAAGAAATGATGTCTTCTATAGAAGAAAAAATAAAATGATTAGGCATAGATTATCATCATATCACAAGGGTGCTATTTTCGCATCCATATATTACTATATCTGACTTTGCAGAAAAATTGGAAGTAACCAGACAAACTATTCACAGATATGTGAAACAATTAACAGAATTATGAATAATAACAGTAGAAAAAAAATGAAAAAACAGGTTAATATCTATACCACAATTTATCACTTTACTTAGTTAATCATGCAAGCACACATCAACAGAATTACCGACATTCTTCGTAGAGACGATGGTATCTCAGGAGCTATGCAATACACCGAACAAATCTCATGGATATTGTTTCTTAAGTATCTCAATGATTATGAAGAAATGCAAAATCAGGCAGCTGGACTTAATGGAGAGAAATATACCTATATTCTCAAACCAGAGTTTAGACGAAGCACTCGAGCGTGTCCCAAAAAAGATGGTAAGATAGACTTGCATGTAGCCAAATCATGAGAAGACTTGAAGGATTTTGTGAACAAAGAATTATTCCCATATCTCAAATGATTTAGAAAAAATGAATGAGAGTATCATAGTATCACCTACAAGATTGGAGAAATCTTCTATTTCATGGACAATAAAATAGAGAGCGGACATACATTGAGAGAAGTACTTGATATTATAGATGCAATGAATTTTAATAGTCAAGAAGATCTATTTCAACTTAGTCATATTTATGAAAGTCTACTTCAAGGGATGGGAAATGATGGGGGAAATTCAGGTGAATTTTATACTCCAAGACCAGTCATCAAAACTATGGTGCAAGCTATCAATCCACACATAGGACAAACGATATATGATGGTGCTGCAGGTAGTTGCGGATTCTTGATAGAGTCATACGAATATATGAAAGAACAAGAAAAATCTACCAAAGATCTGGAATTTCTTCATCAAAAAACATTTTTTGGAAACGAAAAGACTCCACTTGCATACGTTATGTGAGTAATGAACATGATTCTTCATGGTATCGAAAATCCTAATCTTAACAAACAAAATACACTGACACAAGATATCAGAGGGATAGAAGAAAAAGATAGATTCGATATTGTTCTCGCAAACCCACCATTCGGAGGAAAGGAAAAAGATCAAATCCAAGCAAACTTTCCAATCAAGACGAACGCAACAGAAATGCTCTTCTTACAACACTTTATGAAGAAATTGAAAGTGGGTGGTAAAGCAGCTATCATTGTTCCAGAATGAGTATTGTTTAATACGTGAAATGCTTTTCAAGAAATAAAAAAAATATTAACTCAGGATTTTAATCTACATACCATACTTAGTTTACCATCAGGAGTATTTCTTCCTTATGCAGGCGTAAAAACAAACGTTATTTTCTTCGATAGAGTAGGAAGTACCAAAAATATCCGATATTATGAAGTAAATTTAGATAGAAAATTGACTAAGAATAAACCTATAACAAGCGAAGAATTGCAAGATTTCTTGAAATGTTTCAAAGATAAGAAAATCACAGAAAATTCTTGGATGGTAGATATTAATGATATAAAAGACTATGACTTGTCTGCAAAGAATCCAAATAAAATCAAAGAGCAAGTTCATAGAGATCCAAAGGAAATTATCGAAGATATCGAAAAAAACGAGAAGAAAATCAGTGAGCTTATAGAAAATATTAAAAAAATAATCAGTTAATTTACTTTATTTTTCATGCCCCCATGTCCACCAAACCAAAACTGAATCATGAGCGACACCTCACCCACAAAATACCTTTAGAGACTGAGTAGTGGCAACAACAAGAACAGGCGTCTCAAAGATTTTACCTCCAGTTTCTCGTTTTAGTCCAGATGGACAAAGAACACAAAAAGAGAAAGCGTGCTTGAAAAACTAATGAGGTTTTTTGGAAGATTCTTTGATATTTCAAAGAAAGAAATATAGAGAATGAATTGAACCAAATATTTTATTTAGGTTTACCTGATTATAATATTATGATGCTAATATTTTTTTCTCAAATAAGTACTAGAGAGCGAGCCATAATTATTTGGGTAACAACATTTCTTATATGGGTAATTAGAAAAAACAAAAATATATTATCTGATTTTAATAATGTTCTAAAATGTTTTTTTAACCGAAAAATTCTTAGCTCAACAATAATATTGTTTTTATATAATATAGTGATGGTGTATATATTATATAATTTAAAATTTTGGAATGTGTGATTGCTAAAAGATACTTTTATATGGGTTTTTTGATCATTTTCACTGATCTTAAGTCTATCAAAACAATATAAAGAAAAATGATTTTTAAAAAATATTTTGTTGTCTACAGTTAAACGAGTATTGCTTTTTGAATTTATATTCAACGTCTATACATTCAATATCGGAGTGGAATTGATTTTAGTGCCAATAATAACTTGATTATCACTATTAAGTCGATTTACAGGAACAAAAAAAGAATACAAAATGGTAAATACAATATTTTCATATATATTATCATTCTTTATAATTTGATATTGATTTTATATAGTAGGAGACTTTATTAAAACCCCAGAAAACTTAATCAATAGTAATAATTTTTATTCTTTTCTACTTCCTATTTTATTGACGATATTCATTATTCCACTTTTATATATGTATGGACTAATTATGGCATATGAAGGACTATTTATTCGTATGAGTAATTGTTTCCGTAAAAACAAAAAACTATATCGCATAGCAAAAATAAAGATAATAAAACATTTTTGATTGAATTTAAATAAATTAAATATTTTTGCTGCTTCTAATATATGGTTTCAAAATGATATAGAAAAAAAAGATGATATAGATATGATGTTGAAATGATATTAGGTATATGTGATATTTGAGTAGAAAATATCAGAAAGCAACTTCGTCTTACCATCAAAAAAATCTAATGAGGTAAATGTAAATTAGTTTATATTTTTGATATTTCGGAATGACAAAAGAAAGAATAAGAAAAATGGATAGTGATATAGTAGAATACGTTAGAGAAGAAAATAAAGATTTAACTAGCTATTTTTTAAAAGCATCAAAGCTTTGAAATTGAACACCTCAAGAGATTTCAGATTACAAAGAATCTTATTTTAGAAGTATGTTAAGTAAATATTATCCATTTCCATACAAGATAACTAAGTGAATCATTAGATGAGGACATCAAGGGTGGTTATGAACAGACTCTATTGATTGTATTATTTGTTGTCCCAATCATCCAGATATAGTAGATATTTGATGAAAAAATTCCTTTATTTTAGCAGATGGAGTAGAGGCGGCTATAGAAATAAAATGAGATTTTAAAAATAAGGAAGTTGTAAGAGGACTTAAACAATTACTTTCTGTAAAAGATATGCCAATCAAGAAAAAAAAATGTTATGATCCAAAACTACCAGCTATTATTTATTGTGAAAAGACATATGAGAATGTTCACAAATTATTGGATACAATTGTTACCTATTATGAAACAGACGAAATTAGGTGGGATAGACAGTTTGATGCTATTGTTGTTCATAACAAATATATAATAATTAACAGTTACCCTGGAAATATTTTTCCTAATTTTTTTATTTGAATAAACCAAAAATATTTAGTATGTTACTATAATGAAGATACTTTGTGTGCTTTTTTATATTTCTTATTTAGTATAAAGAAGACAGATGGGCTCGATGATAAAAATATACTAAAAAATTATATTTCGTTTATGACTCCACTTAAGGATGAAACATTTAAAGATATAAATGAAAGATTATCAAAGATAACTCGTTTTATAAAATAACTCTCTTCTATGCCTGACTCATCCGTCCACACCATCCAAGACCAGATCTTCTTCCAATATGCCAAAATCATCGCCTGCTCAGCCTATGGCTGCACGAACTGATGAGAAGCGAAGAAGAAGTGTTATTGATTCATCAAAAGCACATTCAAGAAGCTCCAATCCGGCGAGATGAAACGATCCGACATCCTCAGGGAAGATAAACAGATGCTGGATGAGAAGAAGAAGTGTGTCTATTGCTGAACTACAGAAAATCTCTCTCGAGATCATATCGTACCCAAATCATTGAAAATACATGAAAGATGTACGACCTGCGAAAAAATTCAATGAATCTCAAATCATATCCGAGCTTGCCAGTCCTGCAATAGTAAAAAATCAGATAGTTGATTATATCATTTTCGAAAAAAACTTCATCCAGAAGATCCAAAATATTACGATACATTGCCAGCGCTTCTAGAAAAGAAATATCTAAAAACGATGTATTGCTGTCATTTGTGTAATGGTAGTCTTAATATAGTAATTGAGAATATAAGTGTGTTGGATGTGGATATGAAATAAAAATTATTTTATAGACGTAAAGTCTACATATTTGTAGACTTATAGTAGTTGGATTGTTAGATAGTCAGGTAATCTCACCGTTCCACATCATTACAAAACTAAGCGATTTAACATGACAAACTTCTCATGTTAAAAAAATTGAAAATATTTAACATGAACTTGTTGTTATTGTAATTTTACCCTCTCCCATCCTCATCCTCACCTCCATCTTCAAAAATAATTTTAAATTTAAAATTTCCCTCATTCGAGGACAAGTAAATTTGAAATTTGAAAGGAGTTGGGTAGTATAAAAGTGTTTTTACGTTATTCTGGAAATATGTGGTATGTATATATGGTAAGATGCAACGATAACACCCTCTACACCGGCATTACGAACGATCTCGAAAAACGTATCATCGACCACAACACATCCAAAGCGTGAGCGAAATATACGAAAGGGAGGAGACCAGTGAAACTCGTCCGAAGCAAAAAAGTCAAAGATAAATCGATGGCCGCGAAAAGGGAATATGCGATCAAGCAGATGAAAAAATCAGAAAAGGAGCTGCTCGTAAAGGAATGAACCAGAAAAAAATAATTTCTTGAAATAATCCAAATATAAGATTTTTTTAAAAATTTAACCACACTCCCTATGAAAAGAATCTTCCTTCTGATTCCCGTATCAGCGCTCTTTTTGCTGACCGCATGTTCTCTTCCAACATCACAAACATCCAACACTACGATGCCTTCTGACGAGATGGAGTATACACAAGAACTCACGATAGCAGGCCTCGGACCTGATGTAAGCTTCGAACCGACCGTTTCTGCTGACACGCTGGTGCTCAGGCATACCTTCATTGATCATTCTGATCACGTCTTCATCGATAGACAATTACGGAGCAATTATCTCGATATCCAAGACGACGTCGTCCCAGGAAATATCGTCAAGTTCAGTGGCAAAGTCAAAGCGCTGGACGCCGCCGCCGGCAACCACTATTACCAAGTACTGAGTGTCGACAAACTTACCAAGATAGGAACCCCGACACAAGAAAAAGTAGAGGAGCTGATTACACAGTATGGCTACTGTGAAACAGATGAAGATTGTGTTGTTATTTACGGAAAATGTCCATTACCATGCCATATCGCTATCAATAAAAAATATCAGGATACCGTCCAAAAAATCATGGATACGTTCCGGAATGCACAATCTCAACAATGTATGTATGATTGTGCAACACTCACTACATCAAGCTGCAACACACAATTTCATTGCGAGTAGAATAACGACTAACCTCACCCCATTCCACAGCTTGTGAAGGACGGGATTTCTCCTATCCCCGCTAAAGACGGGCAGGCGCCGAGGAGTGCAATTACTCGTGGACGCTGTCCTCTGACAGGAGGAAGGGGTCCCCTTTGGGGTAGGATGTTGTTAAAAAAATTATCCCGCTATCTGCAGGGATTTTTCTTGTTGAAAATCCGTCAAGCTTGACTATGCTGAAGATGATGTTTTATCTGGTTTCCCATCATCATGTTCAATCGAGTCTCAGATGCAGTGTATCGGACCGTAAGTAGATTTGTTATCCTCGCTGCTATTGTCGCGTGCATAGTGTTCGCTTTCCGGTTTATCAAACAACTGCTTCAAGATATGATGCGAGAGAAAAAAATGAAGAAAATGATCAGGTACTATTTCAAGGAAAAAAAGAAATCAGAACAACTTCCCTAATATGCAATTTAAAATTTTAAAATATCTTTGAGTACTAAAGTTTCCAAATCATACATTCAAAATTTAAAATTTAAAATTATCTGTTTGATGCTCAAAACATATCGTTCATTGGATGAGATTACCGATATTTTCGGCGTCACTTTGCAGGTAGCGAAGAAAATTATCAAGAAGCACAAAGTGGATACCTTCACGAGCAAGTGATTGAAAATCAACGTCAAAGACTTCAACAAAGCCTACACAAAATATTATAATCCTTCGCTCTTCGCATCAAAAAAATAAATTTTTATCTGGATGCTTTCACGCATGAACTTCACTGGCCTCTATTCCCGCTATCTCTACGCTCTTTCTTTGCGTTACCCTATATATGAAATAAGGGATGATGACGATGACGTCGATTATGATGAGGATGATGATGAGATAGATAGAGAAGAAGAGGAAGAAGATGACGAAGTGTTGCTGATGTAGATCACTTGAATTTTTTTCGCAGATGAGTACAATTGTTTTCGTTGCCAATCAGTTCAAACATAGAGAAATGAGATGCTAAGGAGTTTTAGCGTCTTTTTTTTGTGATATGGAAATACTTTTACCGTATGTACCTTATAATAGTGCTAACAAGGATTTTGCAAGTAAAAATAGGCGCTTTATGACCAAGGCCGAAAAGAAAATGCGATTCGGTGTATTGAGTGAAAGGCCATGAGGATATAAGTTTATCAGACAGAAGATGATAGGATCCTTTATCTTGGATTTTTATTGCTCAAGATTGTTATTAGGTATAGAGATCGATTGATCGAGTCATGATAAAACTCTAGTATACGACAGTATTAGAACAAAAAAAATATGAGACTATTGAATCAAAATTATTAGATATCAGAATGAAGATGTGTTTTATCGTTTGGATCGAGTCGCACAAGATCTGTTTAGGGAAATAGACATCAGAGTGAAAGAAATCGTAACCCCTTTTGAGTTATTGTAGTCAACCCCCTACCCACCTAGGCGGGACCCTTCCCCTTATCAGGGACCCCTCGTTACGAGAAGCCTCCCTGACAAGGGAGGAAGCGAAGGATGGTTTGACTCAAGTGCTCAGTGATGCGGGTAGGGGTTTACAAAAAATATAAGGTGAATCAAAAAAATTTTAAATTCTAAAATAATTATCATGATCCAAAAAGTCAAAACCTACGCTAATGTCGGGCTCGAAGGCTACGAGATCATCATCGAAGCGGATTCCAGTAAGTCGCTGCCGACGATTGAAATCGTATGACTGCCTGATGCTGCCATCAAAGAATCCAAAGAGCGTCTCAAAGCTACGTTTCGCAATGTCGCCATAGAATTACCCAGGAGAAAAATAGTCCTCAATTTGTCTCCTTCCGATATTAAAAAAGTCGGGACAAGCTTCGATTTGCCGATGGCAGTCGCTATTTTACTGCTTATCTACGAACATAACATAACGATCAATGTCGATGAGTTTCTCTTTTTTGGGGAGCTGGGATTGGACGGTAGCGTCAAACGCGTTAACGGATTACTGCCATCAGTAATCTCTGCGATGCAGCACGGCTACAAGCATTTCTTCGTGCCGGAGGAGAATGTCT
>CAZLLU010000031.1:0-9547 GCA_964560855.1 uncultured Candidatus Peribacteria bacterium
TACCCAGAGGGGGACTTGAACCCCCACGACCTTGCGGTCACCAGATTTTGAGTCTAGCATGTCTACCAATTCCATCACCTGGGCATTTTCCAATAATTCTAAATTTTAAATGCTTAATGCTCAATGAAAGACTTGTCTTTTTATCTACTATTGTACCAGTACAATAGTCAATATAAGAACAAATTCCTACATTCAAAACTTGACATTCGACATTCAAAATTAATGTAATTGGTGGTGATTGTTTACTAAAATCCAAACAAAAATCAATTGATTTTATGCTATATTTGTTTACATATCAAGTGGTGAAATCTTTTCATCGTATTTTTACACGATAATTTGATCGAATCATGGATTTGAACAAAGTGATGATCATCGGAAGAGCTACCAACAATTTGCAGGTCAAGACCATTGAAAGCAGCGGAACTTCTGTCGTAAATTTCACTGTTGCAACCAACAGGAAATTCAAGAACAAAGATGGTAACGTGCTTGAAGATGCAGAGTACCACAGATGTGTGGCTTACGGAAAGTGAGCTGAAGTATTGTCCAAGTACTTGAACAAGGGAAAGAGAATTTACATCGAAGGAAGATTGAGAACGAGAAAACGGCAGGACAGTGAAGGAAAAGACAAGTTCTCAACTGAGATTATTGTCGACAACTTCATTTTCTTGGATCCTAAGGGACAAGGTGGAGATGATGATCATGTCTTGGATGTTGTTGATTCTGGAATACCTGAAGATGAAGAAGTGCCATTCTAGACGTTACGAATAATTGATTAACCGTTTGTGCTTACTCGATTATCGTGCAAAATGAAAAAACGACTTCATTGCTATATGCGTCGATACTTATTCATACACCCAAAAGTATCCGTGTTTTTTGATCAGCTTTTTTAATATATCATAATTACATCGAATCATGAGCTTCAAAATGAAATTCAAATATTTTCTTCTCGATCTGTTTGATATGGTCTCTTTTTTGATATTCGTTGGATGAATAGTCCTCTTTATTAGGTTTTTCGTCGCGAATCCATATACGGTTGTATGAGCGAGCATGGCTCCTACGTTCGAAGAGAATGATTTCATTATTGTGGATAAGATTACTCCGAGATTTAGCGAACTCAAGAGAGGCGATGTTATTGTCTTTGTTCCTCCTGGAAAAACTATTCCATATATCAAAAGAATTGTAGGTCTCCCTGGTGAAACCGTGAAAATCAGAAAAAATAATGTAGAAATATGCTCTATCGAAAATGATATAGAACAATGTAATACGCTTCAAGAAGATTATCTTACTTGATCCGTCTCTACTGAAGCGAGATGCGGTATCAGTGAATTTGTCGTTAAAGATGGATTATTCGTGATGGGAGATAATAGATGATTCTCTACCGATTCGCGTTGCTGTTTCGGACTCGACTGCTACGAAGGCTCAACATATGAAGTGCCGTTTGATCATATTATAGGGAAAGTATACTTGAGGTTTTTCCCTCGTTTCCAGACATTCTAGCTTTATTCTTTATTTAGCATATCTGTATGAGGATTTTCTCGAATTTCGATACTAATCTAAGAAAGAATATGTTCGCAGAATATCAGCAGAGGTATGGTATTGAAAATGTTCTTTGCTTTTGAAGGAGTAAGCTTTATTATATTATTAAGGTCTTCGTTCCATTTATGACTCTTTTGTTGATTACTGTCTTTGGATTGATATTTTTTTATAAATGGTTAGGAGGCGATTATTTTGCTTATATTTTGACTTCTATTATTATCATAGATGTTGTGTTCCTGTTTCCGGTTGTAGGAAAATATATCGACTATAGGATGGATTTCATCATTGTTATCACAAATTCTATCATGATGATTGAACAATCAGGGCTCTTCAAGAGAAATGTTTCTACGATCAGTTCCCAGAGCATCAAAAGCATTTCTATCAAGAAATCTGGTTTGCTCTATAGCATCTTTGATAATGGCGATATTATCATATTGACGGAGGGTGATACTGCACGTAATGGTGAAATAAAGTTTCGTCGAATTCCAAGGCCTGAAAAGAGAAGAAATCAGATTGTTAAAGTCGTTGGCATAGATACTAAAGCTAATCAGGATTCACAAATTTAATGAATGTGCTGTCTGCTGGATAAAATCATTTTTCTTGATTAAGAGTTTATATCGTAAATATTTCATTATGAGACCACAACAAGAGATTCCAATCATTCCGTACGATATCTATGAATCTCCTCAGGAGATTGTTATTCTGCTTCCTCTTGGATGAGTAAAGAAAGAAAGCTTAAATCTCAATATAAAAGAGTATAGACTTGTTATTTCAGGTGAAAGAATCAAACCGAAAGTGAAGGACCATCTTATCCCGCTCAAAGAGGAATGCTATCGGTGACCAATACAGCAAATCATCGATTTACCTCCGCAAGTATATTTTGACAAAATCCATTCAAAATTAACTCCAGATAATACTTTGCAGATTATCGTTCCCAAAGCATTGGTTCCAGAAAAGATTAAGCTTGAAGTGGAATATGATAAATAGACAAAAATCCGCCTTAGGTGGATGATAAACTATTCCGCAGAAGTTGCGGAATGATAAAAAGATAAATGCTCATCTTCGATTCGCGATCAATGTATCGCGATTTTTTTTATCGGTTTATCATTTTATCGCGGAGCTTTTATCGATTTTTGTAGATAAATAGCCAGTCAATATTCACCGTATGATGAAGAAGAGATAGTTGACCATGCTGTCTTCGAAAACATGGAGGAACATACCCATGATGAGCAATACAAAAAATCCTATATTTAGGCTTTGCCGAACGCGATATATGTTTTGTTCGTTCGCGTCTGTTTGTGTCATAGCAAAAGCTTTTTGTATTCTCTTGGAGAGCCGCATTATGCTGAGTATGACCATAGCCCATACTATAAACCCTATCGTACCGATATCGAGCATCAGTTGTATGTAATAGTTTTCCGGCAGTATCGTACCATTGTGATGGATGGCTGGTCAAGACGTTCAGAGCCCATATCCGCTTGGTTGCTGCATTATATATGCTATGCTCCCGAATTTCGCTTGTATATGACCGAGGGTTGAACTTCATTTCAAAACGCTCAATCCTACGATTCCTGCTAGCGCTACTATGAATATCCCTAGCGCTATTTTTTTGTGCTTTTTGATCCACTGGATATTTATCAATGCTAATCCTATGATACCGCCGATGAATGCTGTTCTCGAAAGCGTCATGATGATCGCTACTATTCGAATTCCGATGATTGCGCTATTCACTATCGCTTTTCTGTTCATTGAAAAAAATGTTTTTATCGACGCAAACTTTTGTCTGAAAAGCGTAACGATGACTGGTAAGAATGCGATAAGGAAATATCCATAATTGTTTGGCCCTGAAAAAATTCCTTGTCGCCTCAATGTTCATTCATATCAGGTAAGATAATAGATCGGAGGTTTGTCGCCGAAAGCGAAGTCTTTGAGTGGTCCGTAGCCTATTCGATGAAAGAATTCAGGTATAATTAATTTCATCAGTTGTCGCAAAAATCATACGATGACGACGATAATGAGTCCATACATGCATTGACGTAGAAATTTTATGAATTTTTCTTTGTTTTTGGCATATGCTAATGAGTATCCCACGCGTGCAGCAGCGATCAGGATGATGAGATACCGTAGTCCGTATTTGATTCCTATTCAGATATCATATCGTGATTTCCCTAGCCGTTTGGAGATGCCTATGCTGAAGATGAGGAGTATTCAAAGCGAGATGAGTGGATATTTTCGTGTAGGCAAAAATTTTCTGCAGTCTTTTCGATGGGTAACGATGACCGCTAGGACGAAGACGATTCGGATGCCGTCTCTAGCTATCGAAAATATCTCTTGGTATTGTCATCCGAAAACCCCGTAGCAAAGCACCGTCACGAGGATGTGGTAGAGGACTATACATACAAGAAAGCATTTGAGGAATCTCAACATACAGATGCGTTGAAGATAAATATAACAAAAATATATTTGTTCGTGATATAAAAACAAGTTGAAAGATATAAGATAAAAGATAAAAGATGGATATGAAACTCAGCGTAGTCATCCCGACCAGGGGAGATCAGAATATGATGAATATCACCGAATGCTTGAATCGTCAGACCTTCAAAGATTTTGAGGTTATTTTCGTCGTAGATAAACATTTGGCTCCTGGTACGGTTCTTCGTGATACATGAAATATCCATTATATATCTGAATCAACAACTGCGCTTCCGCACAACAACGCCAGCGCTTTGAGAAATCTATGAATACAATCCGCCCAAGGAAAATTCATTCAACTGATGGATGATGATGAACGGTTCGAGGATGATTATCTGGAGAGATCTTTGGCGTTACGGGATCAGTATTATGTCAAATTTAAAAAAGATTTTGTCCTGACGCCTACCTTGATGTATAGGAAAACCGGTAAAATCCAAAGCCAAGGTTTCTCTTGCTTCAATTATTGGCTGTCTAGACCTATTCCACAACATCTGTACCAAAAAGAACGAGATTATATCCAGATGTATTCATGAAATTCGCTTTTGGCTCCTGCGCATATATTCAAAGAGATCCTTTTTGATGAAAAGATTGATTTTGTTTATGAAGATCTGGATTTCACCTGTAGGATTTATCGTGCCGGTTTTCCGCTTATCGTACTCCGTGATTTAAGGATTTACCATATGGAAAGAGATAAAAAACCGCTTGAACACGCACGAGTCGCTAATGAATATGCTGCATATAGAAAAGCAAAGCATAGGATGCTGTTCGTAAAAAAATATGGAACTTTTTCTGATAAAATAAAATTTTATCTGCTTGGATTTCGAGGGCAGCCGCTTCGACTCGTTATCAAAATCCTTAGATTCGCTCCGATACAAGAAAAACGAAAACTCATCCGAGCTCTCGTTCGTGGTACGTTCGCTAAACTATAATATTTAGCTTAAAGCTTGAAGCCTGAATCTAACATTTTTTGCATCTTCAGTATTTTTTTCTGATACGGATAGACTTTTGTTTCGATTCAAAGGAAGCTTGAAATGAGAAAGAGATGGAGCCTACTGCTGATGACCATACTTGCACTTGCAAGCGTTTTTATGAAACCATTGAAGTCATTTTCTCGATCAAGGATAGTGAACTGCTGATCTTTGATTTCTGCTGCTTTCTGGATTTTGTGTGCGTATCTTATGTCGTTGTATTGCTCTCCATTTCCTTTCGCTACTGGTACGTATTTCACTTCATATCCTTGATTGTAGATTCTCTTTACATCATCGATGATGTTCGGAAGAAATTTTTCTGCATTTCTGTTGAGATTGATGACGATGTATTTGTTGTAATTCTCTATTTTTTTTCCTTTCACTTTTTTTCGTGGATATGCAAAATAGGAGGTGTCCATAAAGAATTCTGCGTTTTTGAATCCGTGCGCTTTCATTTCCTGGACGGTATCTATATCTCTTGCGAAGATGTATTTCGTCCTTTTGAGGAGTAGCGTGAATAAGAATCTGTTGAAATATTTTTTTGGTCGTTGGATTCCTCCCATCAGATAGCGTGGTTTCCTGAAACAGGGGAGAAGTGAGGCTAATCGATATCGATAGGAATGCTTATTCTCTTCGGTGATAATTTCTCCTCATCCTATGATAACGGCATCTACTTTTTTCCGAAGTTTCCGTTCCCTGAATTTCCCTGTGATGAGATATCTTCGTCGTGAACGTATGCCTTTTGGTATTTCGGTGATGAAGGTTATTTTCGAGGTATCAACTAATTGATGCAAGAACGTCTTGAGCCATTCAGGATCATATGCTGCTATCGTGATCTTCTTGTTTGTTTCTTGCAATAATTTTATAGTTCACGCCAAAATCAGCTCGTCTCCTAAGTTTCTGTAGGATCGATTGCCGATGATAAGGATACGTTTTTCTGGGATATTCAATGTCTTGGGTATTTTCATATGTTTCCGTAAAATAAAAAAGACTACTATGATATAGCAGTCCTTTTTGGTTATGCAAGTGAAATTCTATTTATGCTGTTGCGGTTTTCCGGAATTTCAATGTATTGAGATATTTACAATAATTTTCTTTGAATGTGAAGAGTGTAGATGAGATTCTATTGAGCGTTTTTTCTTCTACCATTTCTGTATCGAAATCCGTTGAAAATACTTTTGCATCATCAAACATGAGATCATCTGATTGTGTATAGAAAGGATCTTCTTTGATTGCTGTCCTATCTTTGCAGAGATGTTTCAAACGATTAGTGAGATTGGCTGCCTTGAAGAGTTCTGCATAGCTTGGAAATTTTTCTGTAGTGGATAATCCTTCTATTTTTTTGCTATCGAGATCTATCTTTGTCGTATATCCATAGGTTTTGAATTCCACAATTGGTCATGTTCCGATGATATCCAATCCAGATTTATCTGTTGCAGGCCGATATTCATAGAAATCATTGATGCCATTCAAAAGATATCTTTGCTTTGTTGCGTCTGTCGGAGCGATGAGCTTTATCTTGTCTGATAATCCTGTTTTGTCAGTTGTCGCTTCTGTAATGTCAAACACATCACCTCTTTCCTTGAGATCTTCGAGATCGTCTACGGTGCTATTTTCGTCTTCTATATACGCTTGGATGAGCGGCATAGTCTCTGGGTTGATTCTGTTGTATCCTTCTTTTTCCATGAATGCATGTACAGAGTATACTTTTGTTGCTGCTAATCCTGCTGTAGCACTGAATTCTTTTGTAGGATTGTTTGTCAGATCTTCCATGGATGTTATTCCCATAGAACGCAAAGTGAGATCCATTACTCCATTTTTATCTTCTTTGCCTACATGCTTCTTCAAAAACTTTGCTCCAGCCTTCTGGTTATCGTTTCCAGCTTCCAACATTGCTATATACCCATCATATTGATCTTCTCTGATCTTTAATTTTCCATCATTGGTTTCTTCCAAGATATTTGCCATTCATTGATAATTCATCATATCAAATGCTCCCATAAGTCCAATGAATCATTCTGTGTATATTTCTGCCTGAGTGAATTTTTTTCCAGCGATATCAGGATTTCCTGATCATCGTCCAAAGAGCTTGGATATTTTTTCAGTGGTTTTCCCTCATTTAAATAGACTCATTGGTCATTCTCCGCTTCGTGCTTGCGCTCCGAATATAACTGCAGTGGGTCATAACAATCGTCCAAGATTCTTTCATAGATTTTCTTCGCTTCTTCCTTTTTTTGTTAATAATTTGATTGCACTGGAGATCATTTTGAATCCTACGAAAATCATCCCTCAGGTAAGTGCGAGATTTCCCATTCCTCACCGCATTTGTTTTTGATTCTCTGTCATGTTGGTTTTGTCCAATCGATATCACATAACACCTCATATTCCTCATTTTGCGAATGCTTCTTTTCCTGAATCATAATTTTTTGACATACTTTCTGTATTTCCTTCTCATTGGTTTTCTTTTTCGGTTTCTGTATTTTCTGTATTTTCTGTTGTTTTATTCGTGTTTTTTGCTTCTGTTTTTCCAGCTTTTGAAGTTTCTGATCATGAGACTTTCGTCTTCGTTATGTTGAGTGAAAAAAATTCAGAGAGCGTAGGATCTATCTTTACCAATTCATAAAATTCTTTGGTATGTTTAGGTATAAATGGTCTTTCTGATGGTTTAAAGGCGTCTGGTTGAGTTATGACGTTGTTGAGATATTCCTCTAAATCTTGCAAATCTTGCGCCAATTCCTGTTTTTTCGCTGCATCGAGAGAGAGTTTGTCTAATATCACATATTGCTTATTCACTTTTTTTAATGAATTGCGGAGTTTTCTTGCATCTGATTTATCGTTGATGATGATTTCGTAGTAAGGGATTGTACTTGTCTCTCTATTGATAATCATATCTCTTGTCGCTCTGAAATCATCTTCCTCTCTTGCTATCTCTTCAAGCCGTTGATTGATCTGCATCAAAGTTTCTTGTTTGTTATATGCGTTGATATCGTCCATCTTTACTTCTTGGATCTCGTTTTTTCCATTAACGTTCTCTCGTTTTATAGTATAATTTTTAGCATCATTTTTCTCTAATCGTTCCATGGTCTCTTTCATCCTGTATAATCTATCTAGACGATCCTGTACTTGTGATCTATATGCTTTCCGTAGATTTCTATCTATCTTATCGTCTTTGTCGACATCCTTGGAATATTCTTTTTCTCATTCCAAAAATTTGATGTTTCTTGCAAGAACCTTTTTTGTGCTTTCCATATCTGTTTCTTTTGCTTCCTGATTTTTTAATCTTGTTATATCATCCTTGAGCATTGCTAGATCTTCCTTTGTAGTTACTTTGATATATTCCAATTTAAATCCTGTAATTCTGATAAGCAGATCTTCTTCCGCTTCTCGTGTCTCCATTTCTTTGCAATATTTCCATACTCGCGACTCCATTTTCCCTTCTGGTATGGTGAACTTATTTTTTCCGTCGATATTGAAGATATATCTATTGCCGTCTTTCTTGATCTTAACTCTTGGATCATCAAAAATATTGTTAACCTGATTGATTATTTTCAGTTCTTGTTTAAAGCTGTCGTAGTTAGTAAAATGATGCTCAATTTTCTGAGCTTCTCCTTCCGTAGCCTCTCTTATATCTATCATTTTGATATTTTCTTGCGTTGACATGGCTGTCGTTCGGGTAAAAATTTGTACACTTAAGTATATCCACAAAAACCATAATTACCAAAAAATATGCTGTAAACTAAAAAATAGGGTTGACAAAAACCCTAAATTTCACACAATCTGTTTTCTGACCATTATTCGTTGAGAGAAAGCTCTTTTCTGAGTGTGTTCTCGAATTCTATCACTTTTTCTCCTGAAAGCTTTTCTGTTAGTTGGTAATATTCGGAGATGAGCATGAGTAGTTTAGTAAATTCTTCCTTCTCGATAGAGATATTGTCGTGATATTTCGGCAATAATTGTTTAATATAGTTGATATATTCTGTCAGATAGACGTCTCCGTCAAACTTCCATATTTCTTGATAGATAGAATCCAATTCCAATTCCTTGATCTCTGCTTGGTAGAATGGAACGAATATTCCTACGATAACGATGGTATTTGCATTTTTCCTTAGATACATGAGGTCCGTTTCTTTGTTCCTGGTCTTGAAAAATGTGTGGTAGATCTGTTTGACTAGCTGGTCGTTTTTGATCTCCCTGAGCAGAAATTCGAGAAATTTTGCGAATTTATTGTTTGTCGCTTTATCTTTTTTGATGTCCTGTCCTATTTGTTGAGCTTTTTTTTGATTGTCCTGTACTTTTCTGACTGCCTCTTCGGTAACTTTGTTTATATTTTCCCTTACTTCTCATCATCCTGTGCGCTCGTCCAATCCGATTCCTCCTGCTTCGTTTGCCATCGTTGGTGTAAGGTCTAAAAAAATGCGTATCTATGCTGTGGAATGTATACTTTTGTTCTTGAAATTCAACAGTAATTCCATATATCATCACCACACGATTTTTTTGTTGTATTGAAAATACCTGTTGGTGAGGTGGATGAGTGGTTGAAATCAGCTCGCTGCTAATGAGTCAGACAGTAA
>CAZLLU010000032.1:0-8900 GCA_964560855.1 uncultured Candidatus Peribacteria bacterium
CGGAGCTCCATGAAAACTCCTTTCATCGGAGCTTTTTTCTATTCTGAAAAAAACTATCAGTCATAAACTGATAGTTTTTCTTTGCTTTTTGTTTTATTACTGGCTTAGGCTTTCACCGAATTCTACGGTCTCAGGATCTGGATTGTTGATGTTTGGATTTGGTCCTGTCCTGAATGGGAAGTCTTCTGGAATATAGTATCCTTTGATCTGGCTCAAGCATTTCAATACGTTCGTCTGTCGGTTGATTGGGCTGGATGCGTAGATCATACCGTCTTTGTTTCCATATCTGGATAATTGATTTATTGTATGATAATTTCCTAACGCTTTGTTATTTAATGTTACTGCAATTGCTCTCGCACCTACATATGCAGAAGAGAATCATACTCTGTCTCATCTATCATTGTTTCCTACGTTACCGATATTGTTTGATGTGCTTAGATGTTTTCCCAGAGTACTTTCCGCAAATGCGATACAGATTGCTACGTCTTTGTCGATATTCGTGCCTTTGACGACATCTTCCCGGAATGCAATATTTCTATATGTTCCTATTCCGTATCTAATGAGGAATTGGCTTTCCCTCATTGCTAATGTATCTCCGGTCATCACTTCGAGATCTGTGATGTCTATAGGTCTTGCATATTTATCTCTAAGATATTTAATTTGGTATCCTTCAGGTAATACGTTCTTGTCTTTTACGATGCTTGCATCGAGGATCTCGAATGGATCTCGAGCTATCGCATCTTTGAAGATGCTGAATGTGAGGTTTGCTCCTTTTGAAATGAATCACGCACCTCTTGTTCCTGGTTCTCATCAGCTATATCCGATGAGTTGCCCTCTTCTGACAATGTCGCCAGGTTTTACGATGGTTGAATTGAGGTATTGATAGACCGTTACATATCAGTCGGTATGTACGACTATCATCCAGTTGACTCCTATGGAATCGCTATCCGCTACGAAATAGATTATACCGTCGCGTCCTGCATATACTGGAGTATTCTGAGCTGCTTGGATTTGTATGCCTATATGCGGAATTCCATATTCTTTTTGGAAAGCCTCATCTCCAAAATATGTCTGTATTTCTTCGATAGGGTAGATTGGCCATGCAATAGGGTATACATCATTATCTTTTGCTAATTTTTCGAGTTCTGCGAGTTTTTTCTCCATATCGAAATCGACTTTGTATACTCATCTTTTGATATCTTTGACATATTCCATCATCTTATCATAGACATCTTTTGTGCTTTGGAAGAAATTTTCTATCGTCAATTGTCTCTGGCTTTCATCGTTTTGATAGAGTTTCATAAATTGTAACAGATAGTTCTTTTTCTGTTGTAGTTGTTCGATTTCGTTTTGATATTGGATGATACTTTCCTTGGCTTGTGATCTGAGCTGATTGAGCTTCTTGATGGTTTCTAATTGTTGTGCTTCGTTCTCTTGAAAATCGTTCATGAGATCGTTGAGTTGGAGAACCATGGATTCTACAAGGTAATCGTTTGCCAACGTCAATGGGATGTTATCGGAGTTGATGAGCAGCTTTATTTCATCGATAGTGTTCGTATTTTCGTTGTAGAGTTTGTTGTCGAGCTTATAAATGAAATTGACAAAATTTTCGATGTATTCTTTTGTCTCCGTCATTCCTGACCTAGATGACTGAACGTCCTTGTAGGTCACCAATATAAGTTTTTTGTATGCTTCTATTCTCTTCAATTGTGTAGATATCGTATCCGTAGTGTTGTTGATCGTCTGGATTACTTTTACGATTTCGTTTCTGGTCGCTCTATATTTGTCGGAAATTTTATTGTTCGATCATCTTTCCTGTTCGTCGAGCGAGTAGAGCTGCTGTATAACATCGTCAAGATCTGTTTTGAGCTCTTGGACGTCTGTCATAGCTGTGTTTATATCAAAATCAGCGAGATCAGTCGATGCGCTGCTGATATCTTGTGCGCCACAGAGACCTATGCTTCCCATGAGAAGAACGAGAAATGTGAGTCAGAATTTCTTTTTCATGTTCGTAAACAAGGATATAAATTACACTACTATTATATTCTGGAATCCTGAAATAACCAAAAAAACCTGACTTTTGTCTCAGTTTATACTTGACAGAACGTGTTATTTATATGAAATATTATACTATTATACCTATTTTTGAAAATTTATACCTATTTTTTGATATCTGAAAGGTTGGAAGCGTCGAATCTCTTGATGAAGAATGGCATCAAAAGTAGAACGATTCCGAAGAAAAAGAATGTTATCTTTATCTCTACTACTTTCCCTATGTAGTCTGCTGTTATCATGATGAGGAAAATGATGATGCTTGTCATGATTCCATATGCTACGGATCAGTATTCTTTCCTATGATCGTCTCCAATATGGAAAAAATATCTTCCTTCTAGGAGATTGACGGCGATTCCGAAAAATACTCCGATAAAGAATCAGAAAATATTTAAGGTAATGAAATGTTCGTATGTATCGATGATATGCGGGAAGTAGATGGTAGCGAGTCCAAAGACGATAGTGAATATCATAGCTATTAATCTTCTTTGTTTGGTGAAAAATACTGAGACTAAATGTCCTACTATAGCTCCTATAAATGAGATTACGATGATGAGGATAGCGTTTGTTGTCGTTCTCTGGAATATGTCGACACCTATCTCAAGCATTTTTTGACCGATAGCTGTAGATATGGCTCGTAGAGCTCCTATAGGCAATAGTAACCATATATATTTTTTCACAGTTCCTATGATTTGAGGCAGAGCTGTTTTGATGGTTGAGCTAAATTTCTTGCTTTCGAATCCTTTGTCGTAGTCCAAAACCATGGTCAATATGCTAGAACTTATCAATATAGCTATGATAACTTGGAATCCTTGTGCTCATCGAGCGTCGAAAACCGTAAATCCCATATAACTTCATAATAAAATACCCAACAATATGACGATATTTATGATTCCATTTATTTTCGCTTCTCCGTGATTTGATGATTGGATTTCTATACTTAGGATAATGGATTTGACGACTAGCCAGAGACCGTAACTGAATCCTATGACACTAATGAGCGTCACAAATACCCGGAAAGGGTAGTAGCCGAGCGCGTTTCCTATCGTAAGGCAAAGCATTGCTATCAGTCAGGCAAAGAGCGTAATGTTCTTCTTGCGGAATACATATGCAAGTGATCCTCCTACAAGATAAGCAATTATCCCTCAAAGACTAATGTATCCTGCAATTTGTTCGAGGCTGATGTTTGTTTCCTTGAGATAGGATCGGAGAAAAAATTTGAGCATGGAGATAAATACGCTTCGGAGGAACGTTATGATGATGAAATTGATGAATTTTTTTTTCATATGCATGCTATTTTGCTAAAAATGTTTTTTTCATTGTTTGTGTTAATTTATCATATTCTTTGTCTAACAGCCATTCGCGATTGTTAGGAGATTGTTTCTCCTTCGTTTTTATATGTATACCTACGTTCGCTAATAGATGAACATGAAGATGATTTACGGATTTGTTGATTATTTGATCTTTTGTTAGTCCATCTCTGAGTAATATATTTACTCCCTTATATTTTTTGTGAAGTTTTTTAGCTCGAATATCTATGAGTTTGTGCATTTCCAAAAGTTCTGCAGGATTGAGCGTAGTAAGCATGTTTACATGCCTTTTGGGTATGATCAGGATATGGTCTTTGACGTATGGTGCACGAGCAGGAATGACATAGAAATATTTTCCCTTTTGGAGCATATGTTCTTCTTTTTCGTGACAGAATGGACAACGATGTTCTTTTTCATTTTTTTTAACGATAGAAATATATTTCATTGTGTGTTTTATCTGTTAAAATTCAGTTTTATGCAGTAAGATCTATAATTTGATCCCAGATATCCATTTCTTGAATCTGTTGACTGTGGGTGATGGTGTAGAATTTCATTGATCTTTGCTTTACAAAATTTTCCAACATATCTGCAACTTTTCCTACTGTGTCGGCGTCGAGATTATTGATGGTTTCGTCGAGGAAAAGAATAGGCGAATTAATGTAGGATGATATAGCCAATATCCGGATCAATTTCAAGATAATTCTCTGCCCTCAACTCAACGACTTCGTTTCCCTTTCTCCTTTGGAATCCAGGATTTTCGCTTCCAATTCTAATTTTTCAGCGTCGCTTTTGTTTAATTGCAAAGAGATTTGATAATCTACTATCTGTGATAGATAACTATTGATGATATCGTTTAATATCGGCAGATGATCCTGCAATACTAGCAGTAATAATTCCTTGGAAAAGATATTGTAGAGATTCCCGAGTATGGTTTCCTGCTCCTGTAATTTCTGTGTTTCCAATTGATGTTCCTTGAATTCGTCCATGAGAACTTGGATATCGTGATGAATCTGTTTCATGAAAATATGATTCTTTTCTATCTGTATGATTGCTGAATGATTTGACTGTTTTTTTTGTGCTTCCATTTTTTTTCGTTCGTTTTCTTTCTCAGTGATGGCTTTGCCGATTTCTTCTGCTTGTTTCATAGCTGTCTCCTTCTGCGTTATCGCTTTTTGTAACTGTAGTTTTCGCTCTTCGACTTTTTTGCTTTCTTGCTCCATGACTGTAATTTGCTGATCGAGATGTTTTAGCTCTTTTTCGTTTGCGACATATTCGCTGTAGGAGTTCTCTATAGTTTTGTAGTCTATTTCATTTAGGAATGATTTGATCGCTTCTATTGATTTTCCCGTATCTTTCTGCTCTTTTTGCAGTGCTTCGATCTTCTTGGTATCTTGTTTTACTTCCGTTTCACTCAATGACTTCATCTCTGTGGTTAATCTTTTTATCTCTGCTTCTATTTGCTTTTGTTGGTCAACGATGGTAGTTCTCTGTGATTCTAGCTGTTCGAAATTCTTACTATTGATGACTTTGATGAAAGGGCAATCTGCCTTGATTTTTTCGCATGAGAACTTGGCTTGTGTCTCTATGCTCTTTTCCATATCGCTGAGCATTTTTTTTACATTTTTTAACTGATCCTTTTGGACGAAGATCTTTTCTTCGAGATATTTTGCTTGTGTCTTTATCTTTTCTGCTTCGTTTTTTGTCTGCAATTCTTCATTCTGGATCTGCGTCTGGATATGTTTCATAGTTTCACTCAATGTCTTTCCTTTGCTTATAAGACCTTGGATTTCGAGATAGGTATTTGCTATCGTGATGTCGTTTTCTTTCGTGATATGATTGCTTCATTCCTTTTCCACAAAATTTCGTATCTCTTTTTTTGGTAATTGATTTTCATAGCTTTCTATCTTTTCGGATAGCTCTTTTTTTTGCTTTTTGATCGCTTCAATTTCCTTTTCGTCAATGCTTGCTATCCTATTTTCCAACTCGCTGATGCTCTTGGTAAGCTCGTTTTCCGATGATTGCACTTCTTTTAGCTTTTTTTGTTCGTCCTTGATTTGCTGCTGTATTGTTTCTAATTGATGTTGTAATTTCTGTATGCTTTCTTTCTCTTTTTCGACGAAATTCTGTATCTTTTCTTCTCGTTCGTTTGGAAAATCCTTCAGCGAGAATTCGTTGATGGTCACTTTTTCGTTGATCATCTTTCGTTCGTCGAAGAATGCCTTGTATTGTTTCGTATCTATGGTTTCTCATAATAATTGTTCCGTAGTCCCGAATGTCGAGAGGTAGTTCTGGATATTGTTTTGTAATTTTTTGTCGTAGGTGGAAAGATCAGTCTTGGATTTTATCTTGTATCGTATCTCTCTTTTTTTGTCTGCCAAAACATCCTTTGCTTCATCTATTCATAGCAAATTGAAAACGTTTTTTAGGATAGATAATCTTTCGATAGGCGTCAGTTCGAAGATATTTTCCGAGTCCTGCATAAGGAAAATCGTGTTCATGATGACTTCTCTCGGTGGTAGGAATGTCTGTAAGTTTTGTTGAAGATCTGTTTCGTTTTTGAAAGTTATTTCGTCGCGTTTCAGTCCGTTTTGTAGTTTGAGTATATCTTCAATATCTATGTCTTTTTCTAATGGTTTATGTGTCTCAAAATCCGGCAATGTTCCTTCTAATGTATACAATTTCGATTCGCAGGATTCCTTGACCTTACTCTTTTTGATATTTCTGACGATGAAATACGTGATGCCGTTCACTTCCACAATCAGCTTGATGAATCCTTCCTTGGACTTGGTGC
This sequence comes from uncultured Candidatus Peribacteria bacterium, assembly GCA_964560855.1. Taxonomy (GTDB): domain Bacteria; phylum Patescibacteriota; class Gracilibacteria; order Absconditabacterales; family Absconditicoccaceae; genus CAJBLF01. The sequence goes on from CAZLLU010000032.1 coordinate 6,154, forward strand.
TTAGAATATGTCTAGAGCTGTATTTGTATAATCCGTAGATTGGTCCATCAAAAAAGAGGAAACTTTTTCCTGTCCCTATCGGCGCCTTGATTAGCATTTTGCCGCTATTGAAAAAAATACTCAAGGTCTTGTCCTGGAATGGTCCGATATTTTTGTAGGAAATGGCTATTAGATTGAGCAACTTTCTTGGTTTATTCTGGTAAATGTCCGGTAAGGATAAAAAAAACCCTATCAAAAACAACCTCTTCTGTATATTATATATATGGTATGTCAATCCTTTTGGCTGTGGATTTGAACGAGTATTTTGGTTTTTCGCTGGTTGTGGATATAATATACATGTATTGAATTTGAAATTTGAAAACCTTTTGAATGTACATGTGTTAAAATTGTAAATTTAAAATTTAAAATTGTTATTTGGCATGTATTGATTGTATGAACATTACATTACTCCTAAGCCTAAGCGCTCATTTTTCCACGAAATCAGATCTTTCGGGTTGATTTTTGGTATCGTGTTCGTGGTCATTCTTGTATTCACGAATTTTAATCTTTTCGCAGCAAATTTTCGTGCGTTATTCGAGGATGATATACATCCTACAGCACCGATAAGTACATCTCTTGTCTCTGAAAATAATGATATATCTACCATTATTGATACGGCAGAGAAAAATAATATAGAGATCCAGGGATTATTGAAAAATTATCAGAAAAACACTGATGCTAATACGCTTACTCCTTCGACTGAAGAAATTCTTCAATCACATCTGATGGATTATAATTTTTCCTTCAATACGATTCCGCCTGTCAATAGGCTTATCGTCCCTTCTTTGGGGCTTGATGTTCCTATCGTCATTACTGAAAATAAGGATGCTAAAGATTTCACTAAAGCTGACTTCAATGAAGAACTTGATAAATGAATTGTAAAATATCCAACGACACCTGAACCGGGAGAAGAAGGAAATACCTTGCTTTTTGGTCATACGAGTTATGTCGTTCGAAAGGATAATCCTTATGGGACAATCTTCAAGGATCTTCCTAAACTTAAGGATAGCACTTTGATTCAAGTACTTTGGAAATGAAAACTCTATGAATATAAAGTTGTAGATCTTTTTATTGTTACGCCTAAACAAGTTCCTACGCAGTATATGACCTATCAGGATGCAGGAGGTAGTTATATCACGTTGATGGGATGTTATCCGCTTGGTACTGATAATAAGAGGATTATGGTCGTAGCTAAACTTATAGACTAATTCAGAGTGTAGAGTTTAGAGTGCAGAGTACAGAGTACAGAGTTCAGAATAAAGGTATCTGTCTTATCATGAGCTATTGTAATTTTATAGGAAAAGAGTATAGAGGGGCCCATCGAGATATGCCTTATTCAAAGCACCGACTGTTTTCGAAATCAATAATCACTTCATTTTATTTATGCTTATTGTTTCTCAAATCGCCGGTATAACTTCGACATCACAAAAACTCTCAATGCTTCAAGTTTTTATTGTGTCTCAGTTAGACTTTCTTCGAGGGTCTTTTTTGTTTTAATTGTGTTAAAAATTATACTAATGACTATCAGAAATATTGCTATCATCGCTCACGTCGATCATGGAAAGACCAGCTTGGTCGATAAACTCCTTACGCAGTCGTGAACTATGAAAATGGCTGAGGATCAGAATCTTATCATGGATAATAATGATCAAGAAAGAGAAAGAGGTATCACGATCTATTCCAAAAATACTTCTGTCATGTACAATGGGAACGTCATAAATATCATCGATACTCCAGGACATGCTGATTTTGGAAGTGAAGTGGAAAGAGTCTTGAAAATGGTGGATAGTGTGTTGCTTGTGGTAGATGCATATGAATGACCTATGCCACAGACAAAATTTGTGTTGAAAAAATCTTTGGATCTCTGATTGCATCCGATTGTCGTCATCAATAAGATCGATAAAGAGACAGCAAGACCTACATGGGTAATCAATCAATTATTTGATCTTTTCTTCGCGTTATGAGCTACGGACAAACAGGCAGATTTCCCTATTATCTACTGCAGTGCTAAAGGATGATATGCGTTCGATGATATGAAGGATTTTGAGGAAGCAAGGGATCATGGGAATATCACTCCGATATTTGATATGATAGAAAAATTTGTCCAACCTGCACCAGATTATTCTGACAAACCTTTCCGTATGCAGATTGTCAATCTTGGATACGATGATTTTATCGGAAGACTCGGTATCTGAAGAGTATATGAATGAACTGCAAAACCTTGACAGGAAGTGGTTATTTTTGATAATGACGGAAATAAGAGAAAAGGAAAAATAACAAAGATATTCACTACGCTAGGACTTTCTAGAATAGATACTCAAGAAGCAAAATGTGGCGATATTATTACTATTGCAGGTATCCCAAATATTTTCGTAGGAGAGACTGTCGGTGTAGAATGATGTGAACCGTTCCCACCTATCAAAGTGGATGAGCCTACGTTGACAATGGATTTTCTCGTCAATGATTCTCCGTTTGCTGGCAAAGAAGGAAAGCTAGTTACGTCAAAAAATATTCAAGAGAGATTACATAAAGAGTTGCAAACTAATGTATGACTTGAGATAGATTTCGATAAATGAGGTAATAGATTCGCAGTTTCCGGTAGGGGAGAGCTTCATCTTTCCGTACTTATCGAAACTATGAGAAGGGAATGATTTGAACTTCAAGTCTCTGCGCCACAAGTCATTTTCAAAGAAGAAAATTGAAAAAAG
>CAZLLU010000033.1:0-7873 GCA_964560855.1 uncultured Candidatus Peribacteria bacterium
TGACTGTCGGAAAGCTTGATCCGCAATCTGTGGAAAAAGAATGTATAAAAATTTATTATCATTGTAAAAAATAAAAAAACCCGCCTAAGCGGGTTTTTCTTATACTCAAGAGAAATTATTTCTTGATCTTGACAGCAGCTCGTCCAACCAATTTCTTAACTGGTTTTTTAGCAACTTTTTTAGCAGCCTTTTTAACCTTCTTAACTTTTTTAACTGGTTTCTTAGCTACCTTTTTAGCCTTTTTAGCTGGTTTCTTAGCAACTTTCTTAGCAACTTTTTTAGCCGGCTTTTTAGCGACTTTTTTAGCGACTTTTTTAGCAGCTTTTTTAGCTGGCTTCTTAGCAACTTTCTTAGCAACTTTCTTTACAGCTTTTTTAGTAACTTTTTTAGTAACTTTTTTAGCTACCTTTTTAGCTGGTTTTTTAGCAACTTTTTTAGTAACTTTCTTTACAGCTTTTTTAGCTGGTTTTTTCTTTGCTACCATTGTGAGTAGATAATAAGAGAATAAAAAAAGAGATATAACAGTTAATATATAGATTATGTGGTTCTAATTGCAAGAGAAAATGGAAAAAAGAGGGGCAAATATATCCCTCTGTTTTGCTAGTTCATACCTGATCTAACTCCTTCTGCCTTTACCGTTTTTTCTGTTGATTAATTTTTTTTTACATGATTGCTATGATTTTTTTTCCGTTTTCTGAATGCTGTTTCTTCTGTCCCCCAAAAATGTTTTCGGTGATCTGAAATTGAATTTTGGTAGTTCAACTCCCATGTTTTCTAATGCGATTCTTAATGAATTTCTCATGTTTTGTAGTTTTTTATGTTTGAATACACAACATAGTAAATCTTTCAATGACTGCAAGGATAAATTTTTTTATGAAAAACCCCGTTTAAGCGGGGCTCGTAAAACTGCATTCTGAATTGTTTTTTGTCTTGATGACAGCAGCATTCTTTTTTTGTAGCAGGTTTTGTAGCAGCAGTTTTTTTGACTGGTTTTTTAGCTGCTATGGGTGAACGATAAAAAGAGAATAAAAAGAGATATGATGATATGATTTTTTTTTGGTAATGTTTAAGCCCCGGAATTCCGGGGCTTTTGGGTTAATACGATTTAATAGATTTCCTTGATTTTTTTTGGTTTGAGGAATTGGAGGATTTGTTTTGCTATGCGGCCTGCTATAGCGCGCAATGACTTAAAGAGATGCTCGCTGAAATCCTGAAGCTCTCTTTTGAGCGTTCCGTAGTGATCTTGGCTTTCCTCGAAACCGAACACTTTTTTCTTTACCCAGTAAGTAAATGCTTTTAGTATATCGTTCTCTTTTTCTGGGTGTTGGTGGAGGAACGATTCGAGTTCTCGTGGTTGGTCGTAATACCAATTGTGAACGATTCTCTCATCTGCTTCCAATACTCTGTCCATTGCGGTCGGTCGTCCGATAGTAATAATCCTTTGGTTAGACGTATACGCTACTCTTATTGTTTTCATGTCTTATTTTTTTTATTTTATTATTTTTTATCTTATATCTTATATATATTTTAATATAAATGTCAAGTAAATAAAAAGGACTGGATATTCCAGTCACTTTCTTTTTTCTTGTTAAGGGTTCGCAACTTTTATGATGTTGCGATACATTGAGAAACAAGGAATTCGACAGCCCACGACAGTGAATTGATATGTATTGCCTTCGTGGATGTGTTGGTATATGTCGTAGGGGTTGAATTTGAGGTAGATAACCTCATCGGAGCATTCGAAGGTCTCGTCTTCTGTATAAATGAGATACTTCGATGTCGTTTTTTCATCTTCATTTTCTGTGATGTGTACCTTGTCGGTAACGGTTGCTATAACAGTGATTTTTGTTAGCGGCCTGCCTACGGCAAACACTATCACTGCGATAATGACTAGGATTATTATTGTGCCAACAAGAGTTGGTCTACCCGAGGATTTGCTGAATCTCGATCTTTGTTCGTTGTTTGTTTTATGCATATTTGTTATTTTTTTTGTTTAATATCTTATATCTATTCGTTATAAAATGTCAAGTAAATAAAAAGAGGTGGTTTTCCCATTGTTTTACGTTTTGAAATTTCTACTATCTCTATGTTATCCGCATCAGCGGATACTTATTTTAGCAATTTTAGAAAAACGATGTTTGGAAAATTGATAAGTCTGATAGCTGGCGATTATAACCAAAAGCAGCTCAAGAAGCTCCAGCCTATTATAAAGAAGATAGGTGAATTTTTCACAGAATTTGATTCACTTTCTGATGATCAGATCAAAGCAAAGACTCAGGAATTCAAGGATAGACTCGCTAAGGGCGAAACCTTGGATGATATTTTGCCTGAAGCATTCGCTGTGGTCAAGCAGGCCTGCAAAAGGATGGTCGGCTCTGAAGTAGAGGTCAAATGAGAAAAATTGGTCCGAAATATGGTCCCTTATGATGTTCAATTGATTGGATGAATCATTTTGCACAAAGGAATCATTGCTGAGATGAAGACCTGAGAAGGAAAAACGTTGGTCGCTGTCGCTCCTGTGTATCTGAATGCGTTGTCTGGCAAATGAGTGCATGTTGTTACGGTTAATGATTACCTAGCATCTCGTGATGCACAATGGATGGGACATGTGTACAATCGATTGGGACTTACTTGTGGATGTGTGACTAAGACAGTTTCTTTGCAAAAAAGAAGAGAAGAATATGCCAAGGATATTACCTATATCGAAAACTCAGAACTCGGATTTGATTATTTGAGAGATAATCTTGTAAAGTCTATGAAGGAGAGGTCACTTGTCCGAAGACCGTTAAATTATGCTATCGTGGATGAGGTAGATAGTATTTTGATTGATGAGGCGAGAACGCCATTGATTATTTCTGAACCGAATGCGGAAGCAACCGAAAAATATGTATATTATGCACAGATAGCGAGAGGATTGATGCCATGCACCAGCAAAAAGAAAGTCTCCAAATGATTGCTCCAAGAGCTTTTAACCGAAGGGAAATCCGGTAAGGATCAGGAAGAAGATGGAGATTATTATATCGATGAGAAGACCAAGACCGCTTCTCTTAGTGGTAAAGGTATAGCAAAATTGGAGGAAATCCTCAAGGTAGAAAACCTCTATAAGGATCTTGGATACGAAGAGATCCATCATATCGAGAATGCACTTCGTGCACAGGCAGTCTATGAAAAAGACAAAGAATATATCGTCAAAGATAATGAAGTTTTGATTGTCGATGAGCATACAGGTCGTACGATGCCAGGAAGAAGATTTTCTGAAGGATTGCATCAAGCGATTGAAGCAAAAGAATGAGTCAGAATCCAAAAAGAATCCAAGACATTAGCTACTATTACGTACCAGAATTTCTTCAAACAATATAATAAGATTTGTGGTATGACAGGTACAGCATTGACGGAAGGAGAGGAATTTGAGAAAATATATGAATTGTCTGTCCTTGAAGTTCCCACCAACAAACCAACGATTAGAGTCGATAGAAATGATAAAGTTTATTACAATGAGTCCGTTAAATGGAAATTCGTCAAACAGCATATCCAATTTGCTCATGAGATAGGACAACCGATTTTGATTGGTACTGCGAATATCGCAACATCAGAATATGTTTCCAGAATATTGGAAAAAGATGCTATCACGCATTATGTCTTGAATGCAAAGTTCCATGAACAGGAGGCACATATTGTTTCTCAAGCTGGAAAATTTAAAAGTGTCGTCGTTGCTACCAACATGGCCGGTAGGGGAACGGATATCAAGCTTGAACAAGGTTTGAATGAAAAACTTGCAGACAATTATGCAAAGTGGATCAAAAAACAAGTCAGCACTGAAAATAAATGAGTGTCTGCAGTTGTATATTCGTCTGTGGAATTTGAACTTACCATGGATGGTATCAGAAGACAATTGGCTATAAGTGATGATATGATCAGAGGCGCTCAGTCAGAATGGATACGTAATGATGGTATCATGATGAAGATAAAATTCAATGGATGAAAAAAAGCGAATACCGATGCATTTGCTGAGATCTTTTGTAAGCCTGCAGAAGGTGAAGCCAAAGAAACTATCCAACAAGATTTCCATTATGGATTATTCATTCTCGGTACAGAAAAACATGAATCCAGAAGAATCGATAATCAGTTGAGAGGTCGTGCGGGAAGACAATGAGACCCTGGTGTTTCTGTTTTCTTTGTCGCACTTGATGATCTGATTATGCGTAAGATGTGAGGCGAAAGAATCCAAGGAATCGCAGCTATGTTGCTTGGAAAATCAGAGTTGGAAAATCTTGAGCTTACCCAAAGTCAATTCACTAGCTCTATCGTTAGATCCCAAAAACAGATGGAGGGATGGCATTTCGGTATCAGAAAACAACTGTTCGATTACGATAGCGTCATCAATAAACAGAGACAAGCAATCTATAAGAAGAGGGATGATATCCTTGGTAGCGAGACAGATGAAAATATGAGAAAATATCTTGTAGAGACCATAAAGTTTGAGATACAGGAAAATATGGATGATATTGTCCATCAGCAGATTACAAATGCACAAGCATTGGAACAGTCTCCAACACAATTTCTTCGTGTGATGGACAAGGAATTCTCCCTAAATCTCGACAACCAACAGATGCAAAAATTTGCTGAGATGACCTTCGATCAGTTGCAGGTAGAGCTTTCTCTTTTCATGCTTGATCAGCTCAAAAATAAATTCGCTATGATGGATGTAGATAGATTGTATCAGATATTCAAGGATGTTTACTTATATCATTTGGATACACTTCGAGTGAAGCATCTTGATGAGATGGAATATCTTAGGGATAAGGTCGGACTCATGTGATATGCACAGCTTGATCCGTTGATTGTCTACAAATCAGAAGCGTATGATAAATTCCAGACATTGCTATATAGACTGAAATTTGATGTGACTGCATATATCGCTGGTATAGATTTCGTTATGCTTCAGCAGCAACAGCAAGCTCCGCAAGTCATCGAGGTTAACTCCAAGAGTGAGGCAGAATATCTCAAGATGCTTGAGAAAGTCGGTGCTGAGATGAAAAATGTGAAAGTTGAAATGCCAACGAAGCCTGAACCTCAGAAAATGGTTTACGAAAATACTGATGGTTTTGAAATCTTCGAAGTCGATGATAAGAATCAGCCAAAATGAACGCCTGATGTTTTTGATGAACCTACTATACCACAACCAGGAGGCAAGACCAGACCTAATGATTCATGTCCTTGTGGATCTGGTAAGAAGTACAAGAAATGTTGTGGTGCAAAATAATAAATTTCGTAAGGGACGTTCGCGAACGTCCCTACATTATATAATAAATTTTCTTGATGATGGATTATTCGATTTTTGGCTGCAGACTCAATAAATATTATCTCAACCAATGGCTGGAGTATTTCCGCAGTCATGATTTCGCTGATAAGCCGTATTTAATCACCACTTGTGAGGTGACAGATAGAGCTAAGCAAAAGCGGGTAAAATTAGCAAAAAAGAAATTGGCCGAGTGATGCCACATATATATTACTGGTTGTGGATCGCTCAAAAGAGGGAAGGTTGTCTCTGAAAAACAATTTTATGAAATATATCCTGACCTTCTTCCTTTTTCTGATTCGATTACTTTGCTATGAGAACATCCTGAGCGTACTTCGACATTTGATGCTTCAAAATCAAAAGAAAATATCTATACGAAAAAATATATCGTCATCCAGAACGGTTGCGATAATTATTGTTCCTTTTGTCTTACCGTCCATAAAAGGGGAGTGCATCAAACGAGGAAAATAGAGGAAATTATAGAGGAAGTGAGAAATTTTGAGAAATGCTGAGGAAAAGAAATAGTGTTGACGGGAGTGAATATCGCTGCGCGATGATGTAGCAATTCTACGAAGCCGAATGAATCAAAATTCACTTCGTTACTCAAAGATATTCTTGAAAATACCAAAATAGAAAGAATCAGATTATCGTCGTTATGACCTGAATATTTGGATGATGGATTTTTTCAAATAATTGAAAATCCAAGAATAATGCCACATTTTCATCTTTCTATCCAAAGTTTTTCGGACTGAGTATTGCAGCGCATGAGGAGGAATTATGATAGCAAAACCCTAGATACTGTGCTGAAAAAAATTCGTTCGTTGAAAAGAGAAATCCCTGTATCTATCGGTGCTGATATTATTGTCGGTTTCCCTGGTGAAACAGAAAAAGAATTTCAAGAGACAGTAGATTGTGTTAAAAAAAATCAGATAAATAAGACACATTTATTTCCGTTTTCCGACCATCATACCTGAGAAAAAATTCCAGCTTCATTATTTCCTGATCAAGTGGATGCAGTGACAAAGAAACGCAGAGAAAAGGAACTAAAAAAAATAGCTGACGAGCTCGCAGAGGAGTTTCATCAGCTAAATATGTGAATTGTTCATAACGTTTTGGTTGAGTGAAGATGATCAGGATGGACGGAGAATTATCTCAAGGTTTCCGTAGATCCGAAGCACAAAAGAGGGAGCATTATTCAGATGAAATTATAGATTTTCCAAGATATACTCTCATATACGTTTTATGCTGTTGGAGTTTGTACTGTAGGCGCTGGTTGTGGAGCTTGTACTGCAGGAGCAGAAGTTGGCTGTGGGGCTGATGGTGGAGTTTGTGTTTCAGCAACTGTTTGCTGAACAGGTTGTTGTGTAGGTGTCGTATCTGTTGAAACAGCTGTATCTTCAGGTCTTTCTTCTGTGATTGGCACATGCGGTACTTCCAACTTCGGCTGATTTGCTGCGACTTTTTCTGCTTCTTCTGCAGCTATTCTTTCTGCTTCTGTTTGCTCAGGAAGCTTTGTTTCGTCTGTGCTAATTCCCAATCTTGCTTCCATCTCTGCATCTACGAATTCTCTCTTTCTTCCGTATTTCTTGGCTGAATATTCTTTGAGGATCGGTACAATTTTTTTGTTCTGGTAGCTCTTGGTGTAGATCATATTCATACTGAATGCACGCGTAGTCGAATTATCGATATTGAGTTTGATATATGCTTTATAGTTCGCAATACCTACGATATCCTCTTGTGAAAGTACAGGAGCATATTCTTTTTCTAGGAATTCCGCATCGGGTGCACCGACCTTGAATGATTGCATCGTACCCACGTTACCGAAGACCGCTGCTTTCACGTCATTCTTTCCTCATCCTACGTCACCGAGTCCTTTTGGTGGCTCGAGCTGAGCGATATATTGGTGAGCCATAATGAGCGAAAGTCTGTATTTTCTAGCTTCTGATAATATATCTGCAAAGGTTCATGATACGAAGTTTTGGAACTCATCCACATAGAGGAAGAAGTCTTTTCTATCTTTTTCTTCTATTCTTGCTCTTGCCATCGCCGCGGTATAGATCTTTGATACGATGATCATACCGAGCAAGTTCGCGTTCAATTCTCCTATTTTACCTTTTGAAAGATTGATGATGAGGATTTTTTTATTGTCCATGACATCTTCGAATCTGAACGCCGATTTCGTCTGTCCAATGATATTCCTGATCAATCTGTTGGTGTTGAATGATACGAATTTAGCTGAAAAATATGGGATGATCTCTTGCTTTTCTCTGTCGCCCATCGCGTTGAATGTCCTCTCTCGCCGATTCTTTACGGTAGGATTGGTCACTTTTTTTATTTTGTATTCTCTATATCCTTCGTCCGTGAAAAGTCTTACGACGTCCAAAAGTGTAGGTCTATCCTCGAAGTCTTCAAGCAGGGTGAGTGATCCGTATTTGAAATATTCTTGCAATCTCGGACCGAAGATTTCAGGACCGAACATCTTGATGAAAATCTCTGTAGCGTCATTTACGACTCTATCTGCTTCGTCGAGAATATTGATTTCAAACATATTCAATCCCATAGGTCTTTCTTCGT
>CAZLLU010000034.1:0-7292 GCA_964560855.1 uncultured Candidatus Peribacteria bacterium
AATACAAGGATTTCATGGATTTCTACAATGCATTCCTCGATCGATACAGATACACAACAAGCATAAGATAAACTTTAGAGAGAAATATAGGGAAGGGCGGATGATATCCGCCCTTTTTCGTTGAAAGCGAGAACCAAATAAATAAAACAAATTCGTTTAGATCATTTGATTCCTATGAAAAAAAAGTGACTTGTCACAAGAAAAATCTCGGGGTTCACCCTTCTCGAAGTCATCATAGCTATCACTAGCTTCTTTTTGATATTGGCAGCGATCATAGGCATCTATGGAAGGATGATCAAACTCAAATACAATATCCAAGCAAGGACAAACGTAACACAAGACGCATATTTTGTGATAGAAAAGATCAATCTTCTACTCAAGGACTATACCATAGATTACGAAGAATACTTCAACAGGAAAAATGTCGGCTGTGATAGCTATACAGAACCGTTCACACGAAACGATACAGGAAATGGTTACTGCGATCTTTTCACGGCATATGGAAACAATAATGAGATAAACGGAGAAAGCATGGAACATAAGACATATCTCTGTAGCTCAGTAACAGATAGAGATATCCCATACAAAGTCATACGCAGTTCAAATGTTGTTGACGGCTCATGATGTGTAAGTTCGTGACGACAATCCTTCGGTCAATACCGCCGGCAATTCCGAGACGTCAAAAAAGATGTAGATACGGTGGAAGGAGAACGAAACGATGATGACGATGAAAATATCATGAAATGACCGGCAGCGATAGAAGATGGAGAAAATGTACAAGAGCTCTATCTTATCTCACAAGATGGGACATCTAGGATATTTCTCAGAAGAAAACTTTTGGAGACCGGAGATTTCAACAATGATGGCATCTACGGAAGCGGAGATAGCGAAAAACGATATACGCTCCAAATGCTCAAGCTCAAAGGATTCGATGCAGGAAGTAACCATGACTTCAATACAGAAAACTCCTCAGGCGTCTATGACGGCAAGATCGATACGCGGGTATGCGATTATTCCCAAGGATTCATCTGTTGATGAAGCGGCATAAGCGACATCTATTCAGGATATAAATTTCCTCAGGATGTCGATGATGGTCGGGTCAATCTCTTCCAGAAAAACATCACCATCAGCGACCGGAATATCAGAATATCGCCAAACAGGAATCCGCAATATGCATTAGCGCAACCAGAATCACAAATCAATCCATACTTCACGATATATTTCACAAGCAAGCTCTATGGAGAGATATGGCAGAAAAGATTAGGTATGCAGACGATAGATAACTATCAGACGAGTCTCCAGACCACGTTCAACACCAAGAATTTTTATACAAAATAATAGAAAGGCTTGAATTACCATCAACGAATTCTTACAAATACCAATCGATAGGACAAAAACTATCGCAGAAAAAATCTAAATATAAATAGACAGATTAGACAATCTATTTCGTCTATTCAATCTATTCCATCTCATCATTTTAAATAATAGACATAAAAAATGGAAGAAACTAAAATTATGGATCACGTAGGAGAACGTGAAACCCGCATTGCGAAAGCAAAAAGGATGAAGGACATGGGAATTATCCCGTACGCACAATCTTTTGAAAAAAAAGATCTGATTTCCGACATCATCAAGACCTACGAAACCAAGGAACATCGCGACATCGAAGTAATCATACCGAACCCTGAAATCCAAGTGAAAACTGCCGGAAGATTGATGCTCTACCGTTCACACGGAAAACTCGCATTTGCAAAATTGCTCGATAGCACCGAGCAGATCCAGCTCATGTTTCATCGCGACAACTGTAAAATAGTTACCAATGACCAATGACCAATTACAAATTTAAATGACGGTAGCGAAACAGGGATGACCGCGTATAAATTCATGGAAAAAATGGTTGATGTCGGTGATTTCATCGGTGTACACGGAGAAGTATTCAAAACACACAAAGGAGAACTCACGATATTCGTGTCGGAATTTAAATTTTTGGCGAAAGCGATCAGGCCATTGCCAGAGAAATTCCATGGACTAAGCGATCAGGAGGATTTGTATAGAAAAAGATATCTCGACCTCACGATGAACCCAGAGACCTACAAAAGATTTTTGTTCAAATCAGAATTTTATAGAGTGCTCAGAGAATTCTACACAAGCCAATGATTCACAGAGATTCAGACGAATATTCTCGGAAATGCCGCTTCGGGTGCGGCAGCGAAGCCATTTATCACCCACCACAACGACTTCGATACTGACGTTTATCTCAGGATTGCATTCGAAACCGGACTAAAAAAAGCAACGGTCGGAAGATTTGAAAAAGTATTCGAGATCGGACAAGATTTCAGAAACGAAGGCTCAGATCCTAGTCATCTCCAAGAGTTTACACAAGTCGAACACTACGCAGTCTACCGAAATTATGAAGACAATATGAATTTTACAGAAAAAATGTTCGATTATCTCTTCGAAAAACTCAACTTACCTAAGCAACTCAACGTCAAAGACAAAGAAGGAAATATCAAAGAAGTCGATTTTACAACACCACGAAAAAGAATAGATTTTACAAAAGGAATAGAAGAAGCAAGTGGAATCGATATCACAAAATATGGTATGGAAGATGCTGATAAACTGAGAGCAGATATCCAAGCCAAAGGTATAGAATTCGAGAAAATGGATGCGATGGGAACGACAACATTGATTGATTATCTCTACAAAAAAGTCTTGAGACCAAACATCCTAGGACCAGCATTCATCTACAACTATCCCGTCATCATGCAACCATTGGCGAGAATCTCCGACAAAGATAACAATATCGTCGAACAGTTCCAACTATTGGTAAATGGTCGAGAAATCTGCAAAGCATATTCTGAGCTCGTAGACCCGGTTTTCCAACAAGAAAACTTCGACAAACAAGCAGAAGCTGCAGAAAGAGGAGATGAAGAAGCGACAGCAGGAGATGATGATTTCGTTGCCGCTATGGAATACGGTATGCCGCCACAATCAGGATTCGGTATGGGATTAGAAAGGATATTAGCTATCTTAACGGAACAAGATAATTTGAGAGATGTAGTATTCTTCCCACTTATGAAGCCAGAAAAAGGCAATGAAGAAAACCCAGAAGAGCCAAAGAAAAAATAATCTTTCATAGAACAAAAAAATCCCGCACAACGCGGGATTTTTTTTATATAAAGAATCTCCAGTGTTTATCTCTCCGTTCCGGAGAAGCATAATCGATACCTACACGCGGAGCTGTCTGTATATTTGGAACAGTAATTCCACTCTCCTCTATCCATAATCATGTCTTCTTATCAGCTTTTTTTTCATTGAACTTTTTGGTTATTCACAGCTTTTTCGTCAGCTTACCCGGTCCATCAAGTTTTCAAATTCCAAATTTCACATTTCACATTTCAAATTCTTTAAGTCCTCTAATCAATATCGCCGAAGGATACTCCCCTGGTCCGGTAACGATATTGAGCATATGATACATTCAGTAAACCATATACACATACCAACACCCCGGATGCCCGAACATCGGTGCATTGCGCTCCGTCTTGCCATGCCTCGCATGACACGCTTCATCATCCTGCCCGTCATAAGCCTCCACTTCAGTGATGATATATTTTTTGTCGCCGATCACGAGAAATTTACCGAGAAGGTCCTTACAGACACTCACCGGATCACGATCGAAAAAAGAGATTCAGAGTATTTTATTTTTCATAAAAGTATAATAGAAAACAGACAAAAATTTACAATATTAAAAAAATAGTATAAAAAAGCTTTATCACAACACCAGACTCATGCTAGCCGAAAAGAAGACAATCCAAACACGAAACACTACGCCATTCCTCACTACACTACGTCATTCCTCACTACACTACGTCATTCCCGACCTGATCGGGAATCCAATTGGCTATATAGCAACCCCGCTAAAAACGGGGCAGGTATGGATTCCCGCTGGAGTTTATCCCGCAAAGCGGGACGAGAATGACGTAACCATAAGAGAAAAAGCACCTCTAGCGAAGCGTTTGAAAATAAAATAGTTGTTTTTAAAACTCAAATACATATCGTTTGTTCGATATACTATTTCCATTTTTCCATGTTTCAATCTTTCAATATTCCACCATGATAGTAGGAAACACCAAAAACATCCAAACATTGCAAAAATACATCGATATGGTATTCTCAGGAGATCCGAAAGCACCTCATTTTATCATTGTTTCAGGGCAGCAGCATATCGGTAAAACTACCATCGTACATGAGCTATTGAAAGAAAAAATGGGCAATTATTTCGTTACCGATGTCCTACACATCAAAGACTTTTCGGAACAATTAGAAAAGAAAAAACATACACTCAAGATAGAATACAAACCGACAGCGGAAATATCCAAAACATTGCTCAAAGAGCACAATTACGAGGATATCGGCGTCAGGGAAATCAACAATCGGATCCAGCAATCAGCTATCGGAAAATATAAGATTGTCTTCATAGAAAACATGGAAAGAATGACGAACGAAGCAGCAAACGCATTTTTGAAAACCTGCGAAGAACCGCTTCCCAAAAGACTTATAATAGCGACAACATCAAATCATCTACAACTATTGGAGACCATACTTTCCAGAGCATTAACGATCAAATTCAACGAATTGAATACCAAGGAATTGGTACAACGGATGAATGACAACAAGATGTTTACAAACGATGAGCTGAAGCAATTGATAGCAAATATGGCGATGGGAAAGCCAGGAATAGCGCAACGCATCTACGAACTTATACAAGAGGATGAAGCACTAGAAAAGACCTTACTCGATCTCATCCGCAATCTCTCCACGGGAAAGAACAGATTCAAAGCACATGATGCTTTGCAAAAAATCTACAAATACGGCATCCTAGAAGCGTTCCTCGATGGATGGATAGCATATTGCATCAACAATCATATGGAAAAGAAAAGCCAGAGACGATTAGCGACCAAGAGACTTATGAGAACAAATATCAAAATAGAATACCTACTGCTCTACTGATTACTAAACAACTAAAAAATAGACAAAAAGTTGCCGAACAATAGACGAAAGATAGATAAAAGAACAACAACCTTTCGTCAATTTTCGTCGCCCAAAGGGCATTAGTCTTTATCAAAAGCAAAACAATGTACAAAGACAGAACATACATCACCAAACCTATCGGAAACAACGAATTTTCTTATCAAGAAAGAATCGCTCTTTGATCTGAAGCAAAAATTTTCATTACCGATCTCATTCAATGAACAGTAGCAGATCTCGAAGAAGGGTCAGAGATAGTTTTTGAAGAAGTGGAAAATAATCAATTGAAAAGCTGCACATGATTGAAACATTTCGTACAAACAACATATAAATGAATACCGACCTACATCTTCGATAACCACAATCACGCATTATTTTTTCGATATCGACACACGAAGAAACTAATGGCTTCCTTTATTTGAAAGGAGGAGGAATCCGCCGATGCGGATGGAGGATTTAAGCCATTTGTCGTCATCCACATAGATCAGCATACAGACATCAAAGGAAACAAGAATAGCTTCAAGGCAGCATACGCTTCGCCGCAAGAAGCCTTCGGCTTCGCCAATTATGCATGCAACGTAGGGAATTTTCTCACCTCAGCAAAAGAAGCAGAAATTATAGAGAAAGTAATCCAGATCAGAAGCCAGCACGCACTGCACAACATGGAAAAATTAGATTTTCAGAACTACAATTATATCCTTGATATCGATGTAGATTTTTGGGCTTGTCCGTCCGATAGGCGGGAAGAAAAATCAGAACAAGAAATAGAATCTGATTTTGACATCATCAGGAACCTCGTAGACAATATCTGCCTCATAACTATAGCAACCTCTCCATATTTTTTCGAACAAAAAAAAGCGATAAAACTAATACAACAGCTTTTGAAGTAGGATTGACATTTACGTTAAAATATATATGTTAGTGTAAATATAAAACAAAAAAATATGAGAAAATTAAAAATCAAAAAAACTACGAATTTCGAATTAACGGAAAATTTACCAAAAGATGTAGATATAGTACACAAAGGCACTATAAAAGACGGGCGATTCTTCGCAATACTGGGCAAAGGAAACGATTATACGAAAGATAAAGTATATCTGAGCACATCCGCCACCTGCCTTGAAGAAGTTGAAGTGATTTCCGTGAAACGTATGCGTGACGGAGAAACGACAATTTATGAAACCAAAGCCGGAGAATTTTATTTTCCTTCGCTAGTAAATCAAAAAAAATTCAACATTACAACTTTTAACAAAGAACCTATCAAATTATTTTAACGTTGAAACCAAGAGATACATGTGTTGCATGTATCTTTTTTTATTTTTTAACTTTCCCATGCGGAGTGCCTTCGGTGAACCCTGCGATAGTCTGTACTCAAACGATTGCTTTATCCGTAAACTCTTGCAAAGTATTTGCACCGACATAGGTCATAGCAGAACGAAGTCCCGTCATAAATTCATCAACGACATCTCCCACGGATTCCATACTGGATTTGATATATATTTTTGAAGTAGAGATTCCTTCACGGAACATCTGCTTTTGCGCCAATTGGAATTTGGAAACCTTCTGATTTCTTCCTACGACAGCTTTCCTAGATGCCATGCCGTAATTCTCTTTATACATCAAACCATCTTGATCGTATTTGATATCACCGACGGATTCGAAAACGCCGGAAAACAATGTCCCTATCATCACATGATTTGCACCTGCAGCTAATGCAAGAATCATATCTCTTGGCGATTTGATACCACCGTCAGCCCAGACAAATCATCAGATTTTCTTAGCTTCTTGAGCACATTTATAGACAGCAGTGAATTGCGGTCTACCGACTCAGGTTTTCATCCTTGTCGTACACATCGCTCATGGCCCGATACCAACTTTGACGCCATTCGCTCATGCCTCAAGTAACGCCCTAGTCGCCTCAGCAGTAATCACATTACCAGCGATTACCGTAGCTTCATTGCCGAATTGCTGTCTAAATTTTTTCACCGTATCTATCATAGATTTTTGATATCCATGAGCAGTATCGATAACAAAAGTCCTAATGCCGAGTTCATACAATGGCACAACCTTTTCATCAAACGAATTGACTCACACCGCAACAGCGACATCAAGTCTGCCCTGCACATCCAATGTAGGTTTATACAATCATCATCTGACAGCATTTTTTTTGGTGAGAATTCACTTCAAGATTCATTTTTCATCGACGATAGGCAACGAAGAGATTCATTTTTCATCCATGAGATTAAATGCCTCTTCATGAGAGA
>CAZLLU010000035.1:0-6327 GCA_964560855.1 uncultured Candidatus Peribacteria bacterium
CATCACCCATTCACATATGTCTACCATCCATAACATGGACAATATATCTCATTTCAAGCTCTACCAATTCGTTTTTTATCTGATCAGCCCAACCGCCTCCATATGCCTGAGCGTTCTCCTCAAGATCCCTAATTCTTTTTTCTCTCATAGCAAGATATCTTTGCTGATGATCTTTTCCTAGTAATTTTCCTACTCGACGACCATCATTGGTAAAAGCAGGATGCTTCCCATATGGCCCTTTTGCTTTCTTGATATTGACCAGAAGCAGTGCAGCTATCTTGTAATGAGGGACTATCTCTACCTTACCATCAAGCATAGGCTTGATGAACGTAACATAGATTTTGGTATAATCAAAATCTTCGTAGTATTTTACCCGTTTCTCGATTTTTTTCCAAACTCTATTATCCCTCTCTTGCAAATAATCCATACCCATTTGCTCGAAAGAAGATGATATCCTAGCAAATGGAGAAAGGAATGATCATACATTATTCCACAACTGTCATTTGCTGGTAAGCAAATCAGTAAGATTTTCTGCTCTTTCATCCTCATACTTCTTGATACCATCTTTTAGCTTACTAACGCTATTTTTGAAGAAACTGAGCACATTGTTTATACTAAATCCACGTACCGTCGTAGGAGTCTCTTCATCTTGGGCTTTTTTGGATTCATAAATACTTTTTATCTGATCCTCGCATTTCGGCTGAAGCTTTTTTTCTCTGATAAAAAGCATAAATGTCGTATAGTCCATAGTACGGGAAGGAAAATCTTTAGCGACATTATAATCGTTATTATCACCAGAAATAGTGATAGTGCCATTAGCATTGCAATGTATCTTATACAAGACAAGAGATCAAGATTCTTGATCGACATTTTCGCCGATAGCTTTGGGTTGATAGACACCAAAATGAGTGATATCTTTTCAGGAAAGTTCTCCCAGATTGTAGGTAAATTTTGATCAATTGAATTTTAAAGATCAAAAAGATTTATCTAGTCAGGATATTCATGCCTTGGTCAAAATATCAAGCTGACGATCAAAAGAAGATCATGAAAAAGAAGGGAGTCTGTACGGTTTTCCAAAAAATTTTTCCAATCACTCCAATGAATAGCTACGAAGAGGCAGTTCTTTGGTAGTACCTTCATATTTTCCCAAAGAAAGTTCGCTTCCAAGGAATTTTATGGTAAATGTTCACTTTTTTTCATCAATATGAGATATCTGGATCTGAAGTCGTGATTTTCCATATTCCACAGGAGGTACAGAACTATCTCCAGATTGGATAAATAACGTAGATCATTCTACAAATCAGAAATTTTCTTTGTATTGCTCTTCAGGGAATCAATATCCTGAAAAGCTTTTTCGCGCATCAGTAAATTTTTGTCTTTCTGTTTGCTCGACAGTTTTTTCTTGCGTTTTTTCTTGAGGTTTTTCTTGTGGTTGCTCTTCTGCATCCTTATTTTTTTCTCTGTAGATCTCGAGTTCTCCCATCTTTTTGGCGAATTCTTTCTCTTTTTCAGGAGAAATACTATCGCTCATGACCTGTTGTCCCAAGACATACCCAAAAAGCAAAGCTCAGAATGCCTCACCATTTAGATTGATCTTCTTATCCAATATTTCCATATCACATAGAGCTTGATCCTCATTTTTTATGACGACAGGCAATCATTGTTTATTGCCAGTGGCAGACCATCTGATCATTTCCCTTGTATCAGAAGGAGAGGTTATAGGATCTGAATACAAGAAAAGTTCTTTTCCTGTAGCGTTTTCTTGGTTGTGTTCATCGATAGGACAATACGGAGAGAGATATCATTCAACCGTTTTGCCATCTTTGGTGATTTTGACTTTATATGCATCATTGATACGGAACTGACCATTTTTAGCGGAAAAATCAGTATACAAAGCATCAAAAATCACACTATCTTCAAAAAAAGGAGCATTACCTTCGGTAATCTGCGTCAAAAAATTAAGAGGAAGCTGTTTGATGTCATCAGCATCCAAATCATTGATAGCAGGAAGCTGTTTGCGGGCACTCGCCATAAACTCCTTTTTGATGAAATGCAAAGGGACAGGGCCGTATCTTGTAGGAATCGTGATATCCATATTATCCATATCAAAAAGAGTTTGGACAAAATCAGATAAAGATTTTTTGTCAACACCCAAAAGATCTGGTATTTTGTTTTGTATGGTATCTTGAAGCCTATGCTTTACCATGATATCTATCAACAATTGTTGCTGATCTTTTGATAGAAAAGAGAAATTAAAATTACTCTGGACCAAGGAACGGAATATATCTCCCAATGACGGTTCTTTGCTCTCCAAAAACGCTATATACGCTTGCCATTCACGGTCTCTTTTTTTGGCTTCAAGGTCACGAATCTGTTCCCTGATTTTTGCTTTTTCATCTTCGGTAGTGAGCGCATCATGTTGTTTTTCAAGCTCTATCTGCTTATATCAAATAGCTTCAAGATCAGCTTCAAACGTAGGATCAGCAAGTGAGATATTTTTTACGTTGAAAGGATAGATCGTGAATATGTCATCTACATACGGAGGGAATTTTTTGAGCGTATCGCTCATAGCATCGACATAATGATCGATAGTGGTTTGTCTTTTTTGTACCTCATCAAACAATTGATAGGTAGCCAACTTATTGAAGATACGTCTAAAATATTGTTCCCATTCTGAGAATCATTTGGTATCATCAAACGTCCTGGTCGATACAAGCAATGCTTTTTTGATATCGCCATTGGTGACGATAACGCTATCGAGTTTTTTTGCGAGAGATTCGTCTATCTGAGATGCATGGGTCTCCAAGAAAAAAATCCACTGATTTTTGAAATCAAGGAGATTCTGATACGGAGAAAAAACATCTATAGGAAGAGGAAAATCCTGATCAAAAGCAGCCTTAAGCGATCATGAAAGTTCTTTTCTCAATTTTCTGATAGCGACGCCGATCATAGCTCTCTCTGTAGGATTGTATTCCGGCGTCAAAATACGTTCTGACATATTTAGCATCGTAGAACTCAGAGAGATTTGTTTCTTGTGAAGAAATTCCTTCCATACAACCGGCAAACTATCAACGATCCTCAATTTTCCATCAGGAGAAAGCGTACAAGAAGTATGGTCAAATCAAGCAAAATCAGCAAAATCCTTGAACAAATCTAAAGGAAGATTGTTTTGTTTATTTTGACAAAAATTTTTGAGTGTAGAAAGACTTTCTTCCATTACTTGAGTTTCTGTGGAAGTATCGCTAAATTCATTATGAAATTTTGCCGTATCAGTAGTGAGTCTTTTTATGGTAAATCATTCTTTTTCTAGAATATGAAAATAGATAGGCAGATCCTCTTTATCGATTTTATCGAGAATATTGGGATGCTCCTTTTTGAAGTACTCCCGAAATTGATCAAGATATTCTTGGTCGCCATAAAGCTCGATTCTTTTATCCACAGAGATATCATTGAATTCATCAAAAGCAACTTTGAGATTTTTGATAAAAGCATCAGTGAGATTCATCTTCTTAGAAGATGTTCCCAATATCTTTTTCTGATCTTGGTCGATATGCTTTGTGGATTTCTTTTTTGGTCCTGCCATAGTGCAAAAAAGTCAACGATATAAACGTTATAAGTATAATGATTTCAGCAAAAAAAGCAAAATATGAGCAATAAAAATCTAAGGAAATTTTGAGACCACCACAATCCCCCAAAAAGAAGAAAGTGATACGGGAGAACGAAAAAAACACTGCATATTTCATCAGTGTTTTTTACCCCAAAAATTAAGATATAATTTTTATGTATAATGTATAATTTCTAAATTCTGAACTCTGAATTCTAAATTCTTATTATGGTTGAAATAACGTTTCTGGAGAGAAGATGACCTTCTTTACCCCAGGGAACTGATGTGCTGTCTTTTCGATAACATTTCGCAGGATCAACATACGAGCCGATCACCCATCCGTAAACCCAGGAACTTCTGAAAATTCGAGCGTTAATGTACCGTCAGAGGAAAGATTAGCAGAAAGGAGTTTAAAATCATCATTTGGGAATTCTGTGATAAATCCTTGTTGTTTTTCCGCAACAGTCAGATTACCTTTGAGCAATTCATTGATGGTATCTACAAGCAAATCATTGCTAGCAGGAAATATACGATAGACCGGCAAGATAGAATTAACATTGACCTGCTGCTCGATAGCCAACTTCTGGTCTTCCTCCTGATTGAAATAATAGAGAGCGACCTTGGTAGGAGTAGATGTCTGGAAAATAGAGACATCCTGCGACTGAGCAGGTTCAGATTGTAATGTTTGAGTGATTACATCAAGCTGTGTCTGGATCACATCAAGTTGTTCAGTCAGACCAGTGTTGATGCTCTCAGTCATGCATACAGGACATTTACCGAATCGGGAACCTATAGTCCTGCCAAGATCATGATCGAACAATCTAAGATAGGATCGAAACAAAAAAATAATAAGAAACCAGAAGATGGTAGTCCAAAAAATCTTTTTCATGCATAGAATGTGAAACAATAAAACAACTTGTTTCAGATAGCCTCAGGTTGTTGCATATCGCCACATGTCGCTACAATAATAGTCCAAATATATAGCGATCTGGAGCGGTCTGCTTTAGCAGACCTTGTGGCAATCTGTAGCTATTTTAAAATATTATTCAGCAGTAGTTGTAGTTGTTGTAGTATGCTTTTCTTCAACTACAGGAGTAGTAGTAGGAGTAGCATCTCCTGCCAAACCGTTGAGTGTCTCTTGCATATCAGTGAGCATTGTTTGGATTGTAGTGATTCCGCTCATGACATCGCTACTAGTCTCTTCGCCGGTAGCGAGAGTATCTTGGGTAGCTACACTAGTAGCGCCAATTCGAGATGCAAAATCATTTGCCATATCAGCATCGAAACTCTTCATATAGAAAACAAATCCAAAAACGATAACAATCCAAAAAATAGTAGTCCAAAAAATCTTTTTCATAATAATTGCATATAAAGAATAAAATAGATGAGAGAACTTTAGTCTTTTCAGCGATAAAATCAAATTATTTTTTCATGCTTAGGAGCTTCTGAAAATCAGCAGGAATAGGAGATTCAAAATGTACTGTTGCCTCCTTGAACGGATCAAGAAATGAATATTTCCAGCAATGAAGCATTTGTCTATTGATTCATAATGATTTATACAGGATTCTATTTGCAGCGGGATTGCCATACACGATATCACCTAAAACTGGATATCCAGCATCGCTGACATGGACCCTAATCTGATGCATTCTTCCGGTATGGATCTTAACCCTAAGCAAAGAGAGTTGCCCTAAAAGCGGATGAGTGAATGATTTCTCGAGCCGACATTCTGTCTTGGATTCCAACCCCTCACGATAATCGATTTTGACATGAGACCTATCAAATTTCTTGTCATAAGATTTCGTCAATGGCTTGTCGATGAGAAGATGCTTTGGAAATATACCGACGACCAAAGCCAGATAGTATTTGTCTATCTTTCTCTCCCTGATTATCATATTGATATATTGCAATGCTTCATATGTCTTAGCTCAGATCAAGACACCTGACGTATCCTTGTCCAATCTGTAGCCAAACGATGGTTTGAACGTCTCCGTTTTGTGTGCTTCAGCATATTTTTCGAGATAGTCATTCATAGACAGGTCGTTCCGATGTTTATTTCCTGGGTGCATAGATACCCCCGCAGGCTTATCAAACACGACTCGGTTCGTATCTTCGTAGAGAATCTGTTTTTTGAGTTTGACAATGTCCACTTTTTCTAACTTGCGCTCTTTCTGTCCGGTAAGCAACGAAATATCCTCAGTTCCTATCTCGAAATTTTCATCTATTCGAATAATATCGCCCTCCTGTAATCTATATTCTTCTTTAGCTTTCTTTCCATTGACTTTTGTTAATCATGTTCTGATGATACGATAAATGTCCGTAAGACGTACTTGCGGATATTTTTTGAACCATTTCCTGAGGAATCTATCAAACCTCTGGTCAGAAGCTGTTTTATCAATAATAATCTCCATGATTACAGAAATAATAACAAAAGAAGTAAAACTATCGTCATCGTTGTATATATCGCCTGTCTACTTGCAAGAAGATCTGATTTTTGAAACAATAGAATAGACGATTATCTATATATCTATTTTTGATAAGATAGGTAAGAAGCATACCTATAAAAAGGGTAGACCCAAAAACCATGATTATACATATTTTAAAGAAAAACACAGAACCCCTACTCTATCATTTTTTAAAAAAATCGCTTTCAGCGATTCCTATCATTTTTTACTGGGGCGGCTGACCGGATTCGAACCGGCGACATTCTGAGTCACAGTCAG
>CAZLLU010000036.1:0-6168 GCA_964560855.1 uncultured Candidatus Peribacteria bacterium
TACTCCATAAATCCTCCACCACTCCGTGGTTCCCCTCCTTTACAAAGGAGGACAGTTATTTTAGTTTAAATAAAGATATCTCTCGGTTTAGCACCATCTTGCGGACCGATAACCCCTCTCTCTTCCAGGATATCCATAATTCTCGCTGCACGCGCAAATCCTACTCAGAGTTTTCTCTGCAATAAGGTAGCTGAAGCTTTTCTAGTCTGCTGGATAACTTGGATGGCTTGTTCTACAAGTTCATCATCATCATTTCATCAGCTAGAGAACAATTGCTCTCACGCTTCCAATTTATTTTCTAGTAATCATACAATCTCTTGGTTGTAGATATCCTCTTCCGTCAATCCGCCCATATATTTCGTCTTCAATGCCATAACTACTTTTTCTATCTCTTCCGTAGAGACAAAAGGAGCCTGGATTCTTGTCGGCGCTTTGGTTGAAGGATCCATATAGAGCATATCTCATTTTCCTAGCAATGTCTCAGCTCATTTTCTTCCCAATATCGTCCTACTATCTATTTCTGAAACAGTTCAGAATGCTATTCTCGTCGGCATATTTGCCTTGATCAATCCCGTGATAACATCTACGGACGGTCTCTGTGTCGCGATAATCAAATGGATTCCTACTGCACGAGCTTTCGCAGAGATATGCGTAATGCAAGATTCAACATCTCTTTTCGCTTTGGAGAGCATCATAGATGCGAGCTCGTCGACAACGAACACGATACGGAACATCTTTTCCGCAGGTCCTTTGGCATTGTATTCTGATATATTTTTTACTCTTGCTTCTCTCAGAACCCCATATCTTCTCTCCATTTCATGTTCGGTCCGTTTCAATAATTTCAAAGCTTTCTCCGATTCAAAGACAATCGGAGCTAATAAATAAGGAAGTCCCGCGTACAATTCGAGTTCCACCTGTTTCGGATCGACCATCAGAAATTTGAGTTCAGAAGGTGTATTTTGATGCATTAGAGAAAGAATGAAATCGTTCACTCCGACGGATTTTCCAGAACCAGTCGCTCCAGCAACGAGAAGATGCGGCATAGACTCTAGTGTTTTGACGACAATAGCACCATCGATCGCTTTTCCGAGCGCTAGATTGTTATCGGATTTTTTCATCTCGTTGGTAAATTCTGTCGTTCAAAGCACATCACCCAAACGCACCATAAGTGGCTTCGGATTAGGCAACTGAATACCTACGCAATCGGTTCCAGGGATTGGCGCAACTATTCTGACTGACTTAGATTTGAGCGATAAGGAAATATCATTGGAAAGACTTTCGATAGTAGATAATCTGATTCCTTCATCTGGTTTAATTCTGATTTGAACGATGGAAGGCCCGATATCGAATCCCTCGATCATGATCGGCACATTAAATTCCATCAATTTATTCTGCAATGCTTTGGCTTTTTCCATAAGGAATGTTTCATCGATCGTCACCGTCTGATCAGGGTTTGTTTCCAAAATAGTAGCTGCGAATGTTGGCTTCTCCGCTGAGAAATTTATTGCAGGCCTGATTTTTTTTTCTTGAGCTTTCTCTTTTTCTTCTATCTTGCGTTCAAGTTTATCCTTGATGAGCGACTTGATCAACGAGCGTGAAACTGGCTGTCAGAAGTTTGGTTTTTCTTCCTCTTCTTCCTCCTCTTCTTCCTCTTCTTCTACCTTTCACCTTCTACTTTCTACTTTCTTCTTTGGTTTCTTATCCACCTGAAGATTTATCTTTGGCAATGAAAAATTGAACGAATACAAAATCCGCGCGATAGCGAGAATCAGCATGATGATGATAAACGCTTTGGTTGCAATCGCTTTATTACCGAACATCACTTGTAGCAACGCGATCACGGGCCAGGAAATATATCCTCATAACTTCTCGTATTTGGTGACATCACCATCGATGATAGGAAAGTTGATTACCGCAGAGATGATAACCATTATCACCATAAACTGCCTAATCAGCAATTTCATCAGATAGCCTTTTGCCATAATGATAATACCTACGACGAAACATAAGGCAAAAAACACATAGAGTCATACCTCACCAAATGCTATGCTCGCATAGGTTTTGAAAAACATTAGCACTGGCGATCCTTCCGCGAAATAAAGCGAAAAGAAAAATAACGATCCCAAGACCGTGAGGCTGATTCCGAGTTTATATTTATTGAGCACTACGCTTTTCTTTCTTCTTCTGGACAAAGCACAATATTAACGATAAAAACAGTGTACATATGCCATATAAACATATGTATATACGGTATCGTTTTATGGCTTGTTTTCAATGGGAAATACCGGCTGATCGCGATAATAGACAGACCATCAATAATAATATCTATTGACATTTCATAGTAAATGTTTAAATTAAATGGACTTTATTTCTTAGATCAACAATGAAACAGTTTGAAATTAAGAAAACTATTACTCCACGTGATACTCAGTCAGTAAATAGATACCTGCATGATATCAGTAAAGAGGAATTAATCACCGCGATGCAGGAAGCAGAATTAACACAGAGAATCAAACAATGAGATCAGCAGGCATTGGAAAAATTGGTCAAAGCCAATTTAAAGTTTGTCGTATCCGTAGCTAAAAAATATAGAACTAGCTGAGTCTCTTTGGTTGATTTGATCAATGAAGGGAATCTTTGACTTATCAAAGCAGCCCAAAAATTCGACGAAACGAAAGGATTTAAATTTATCTCCTATGCTGTTCGACGGATCAGGCAATCTATCATACAATCATTAGCAGAAGACGCTAGGGTAGTCAAATTACCGCGCGATAAGATTAGCTGAATCTATAAAATAGAAAAAACAATAGCCAAGTTCGAACAGCTCCACCACAGAGCACCTACTGAACAAGAGATAGCAGACATAATGTGAGTAAACGTAAACAACGTAAAAAAAATTCTTGAAGTACAAGCAAAAGCGTCTTTTCTCGATAAGCCTATAGAAAGTGGAGATTCAAGTGCAATCACCTTGATGGATACAATAAAAAGCGATGAATTTGACGATCCTGATGCCAATCTCAACAAAGAATCCTTGAGAATAGAAATAGCTAAAATACTTAACACAATTGATTCAAGAGAAAAAATAATCATAGAATATTTTTTTGGCTTAGATCCAAATTTTCCACAAGGACTTACATTGGAAGAAATAGCTAATAAACTAGATATTACGAAAGAAAGAGTCAGACAAATCAAAGAAAGAGGGATTAGAAAAATAAGAAACACTATCAGATCCAAATCACTCAAAAAATATCTTGGATAGAAAATTTTCTATACTTTTCATTGAAAGTTAAAGGAGTTTATATAGTATTAAGCTCCTTTATTTTTTGCTAAAAAAAAAATGAAGAACGGTGTGCAATATACCAGCACACACAATTGTCCATGTACCTACAAATGATGTGAAAATCATGGCAAATGTTGCGACCACATCGCCTATCACTACAAAATTTCACCGCAGAGAAAAAAATCCTATGACAGAAGTATTATATACTACAACAAAAATCACAAATAATTTAGCATTTATCATCATATCATG
Source organism: uncultured Candidatus Peribacteria bacterium (assembly GCA_964560855.1). Lineage (GTDB taxonomy): Bacteria > Patescibacteriota > Gracilibacteria > Absconditabacterales > Absconditicoccaceae > CAJBLF01. Next base: position 3,533 of record CAZLLU010000036.1, read on the forward strand.
GAAATCAAAGACATCGGAAAAAAACGGCAACAGAAACGAGCAGAGACTAACCTCTACAACGTAGTGGAAGATCCTAATAAACCAAAATATTATATTCTGGATATGTTTCCGTATCCATCTGGTTCCGCATTGCACGTAGGACATCCAAAGGGATTCATCGCTACCGACGCCATCGCCAGGAAAAAAATGCTTGAAGGATTCAATGTCTTACATCCGATGGGATTCGATACATTCGGTTTAGGAACCGAACAATACGCTATCGATCACAAGATGAAGCCACAAATAGTCTCTGAACAAAATATCGCGAAATTTGTCGATCAGTTGAAAAGCTTCTGAACCACTTATGACCGAAGCAGATCTGTAAACACTGCTGACCCGAAATATTTCAAATGGACGCAGCGAGTCTTCTTGCAAATGTACAATCATTATTACGATGAGAAGTTGAAAAAAGCGATGCCTATCGCTTCGCTCAAATTGAAAATTGAAAATGGAGAATTGAAAATTAATGAGGATATTGATAGCTATTTGAATTCACAACGTCTCGCGTATGTAGATTATAAACCTATCAATCGATGTCCGAAATGTATGACGGGATTGGCAAATGAAGATCTCGATGATGGAAAGTGTGAACGTTGCGGAAGTCCGGTAGAACAGAAACCGATGAAACAACGAGTATTGAAAATCACAAAATACGCTGAAAGATTGCTTGAATGATTGGACACGTTGAAGCGAGAAGAATCTATGAAAGACTTGGAAAGAAATCGGATAGGAAAAAGCGAAGGAACGGACTTCGATATGGTCATTGCGAGCGAAGCGAAGCAATCTTGAGAGGATTTGAAATTCACCGTCTACACAACAAGAGTCGATACGGTATTTGGAATGTCATTCGTCGCGATAGCGCCAGAGCATCCGTTGCTTGCGCAAATGAAAAATGAATGATGAATGATTAATAATTGGAAAGAAATCGAAACATATCAAGAACAAGCAAAACATAAAACACAACTTGAGAGGACAGAATTGCAAAAAGACAAAACCTGAGTAAAAATAGAATGAATTAGTGCTATCAATCCGTTTAATGGACAAGCCGTTCCTATTTTCGTAGCGGATTATGTCTTAGCAAATTATGGAACCGGAGTCGTTATGGCAGTGCCTGCCCACGATGAAAGGGATTTCGATTTTGCGAAGAAATACGACTTGCCGATAACCAATTCTATCTTACCAAAAGACAAGAATTTTACAGACTATGACAAAGTAATAACTTCTAAAATATGTTATACAGAAAAATGAATAGTGAACAATTCAGCAGAATTCAGCGGTTTGGAAAGCGATGAAGCGATTACGAAGATGCAAGCATGGCTACAAGAAAAAGGAATCGGCGGAGTCAAAGTGAATTATAAAATGCAAGACCGAGTATTTAGTAGACAAAGATACCGAGGCGAACCGTTCCCAATCCTTCGAGATGAAGACGGAAATATCGTCGCCCTCGATGAAAAAGACCTCCCATTGCTTTTGCCGGATGTAGAAAATTATGCACCGACGGGAACCGAAGAATGACCGCTGGCAAATATTACGGATTGGGTGAATGTCACAAAAGATGGAAAGCAATATAAACGTGAAACCAATACGATGCCAGGTCGAGCAGGTAGCTCACGGTACTGGCTCAGATATATGGATCCCAAGAATAATGAAGCATTAGTAGGAAAAGACAAAGAAGCATATCGAGGCAATGTCGATGTCTATGTTGGTGGTGCAGAACATGTAACTAGGCATATGATCTACGGAAGATTCCGACAAAAATTCTTGTACGATATCGGTGTAGTGACGAAGCAAGAACCGTTCGAAGAATATCATTATGTCGGGCTCATCATGGGAGAAGACGGCAGGAAAATGAGTAAGAGACGAGGGAATGTCGTCAACCCAGATGATATCGTTGCCGAGTTCTGAACTGATGCATTGAGAACGTATGAGATGTTCATGGGACCATTCGACCAATCTATTGCATGGAGTACGAACGGAATAAAAGGAGTGAAAAAATTCCTCGAAAAAATAATTGCACTCAAAGATAAACTGACAGCAAATGAAGAAACAAATGAGACAAAGATACTTCTCAATCAAAGCATCAAAAAGCTGACGGAAGATATCGACGGATTCAGATTTAACACTGCGATCTCCCAGCTGATGATACTCGTCAACCATTTGACGGAAGCGAAGGAAATCACGAAAAAAACATTCGAAGATTTAGTCGTTCTTGTCTCACCGTTTGCACCGCATCTCGCAGAAGAACTACGAGAGCAATTAGACAATGAGTATTCAATCTTTACGAAAGCGACTCGGCCAACCTATGATGAGAAATGCTTAGTTGCAGATACAGTAACTATCGGTGTGCAAGTCAACGGAAAAATGAGAGGAACGATATGTATCAATAAAGATGCCGAAGAAAAAGATGCTATGGACGCAGCCAAATCAGACGAAAAAATAACATCTCGGATTACATCGGAACCAAAAAAAATAATTTATGTGAAAGGAAAAATCTTGAATATAGTAGTATAATCACTATCACCTTACCCCGTAAGGGGTATATGGAAAGCTGGCAGAGTGGTCGATCGCGCACCCTTGGAAAGGGTGTGTACTGCAAG
>CAZLLU010000037.1:0-5980 GCA_964560855.1 uncultured Candidatus Peribacteria bacterium
TGAGAAGAATTATTTTGTGATATAGTGTCGGGTGAGCTATCACCGGATTGAAAATTAAATGAGTGAATCATGAATATCATGTAATAGATGGAGTAAAGGAATCAGTCATAGATATGATGCTCAACTTCAAAACCCTCCGCTTCAAAGTAGACGAAAAAGCGGATAACATACAGCGGATTTCCCAGAGATTCTCTGGTATTGGAGTCTATACATCAAGCAACATCAAATTACCAGCAGGAATAGAGTTATTGAACGATGATGTTGAATTGTTTGAAATTACCGACCCATCATTGGAATTGAATATAGAAATCAGAATAGAGAAAGGATATGGATACTACAGCATTGATTACCTCAGATCTAGAGACAGAAAAGATGATGATGTAGATGCAAATATTCTCCTCATCGACAATGAATTTAAAGTCATCGATTATGTAAAATACGATGTAGAAGAAGTCATTGAAGACTTCACTGGATCCACTAAGGACCTCTTGGTTATAGAGATCAGAACATGGTTCAATGGTGTCTCTCCAAAAGAGATTATGATGTTTGCTGGAGAGGTATTGGCTTCTTACGCTAAATTATTCATCTTCGACAATATCTATATCGATAGATCATTCCTTGTGGATATCGAGGATTTGGATAGAGTCCAAGACAAATTACATGAAGAGACCAACATCAAGACTATGCCGATTGATGCGCTTCCATTGAGCGAAAGAACAAGGAATGCATTAATCAAAAACAATATTCTCTACGTTGAAGACCTCGAGAAGAAAAAGAAAGGCGAACTCCTGCTTATGAAGGGAGTCGGAAGAAAAGCTATCGATGAGATCAATAGCGCATTGGCGAACATCGATAAAGCGCTTATAGGATAATAGAATAATACAATTTTACTCAATTATATTTTGGTACCATGAGACACAAGTACAACAAAATCATCGAGCTTGATACGGGTGCAAAGAAAAAGCAGGTATTCGTGAGACAGTTACTGACTAACCTCATAAAGAACGGAAAAACCACCACTACCCCAAAAAGGGCTAAGGTTTTGAAATCTGAAGCTGATTCTTTTTTCGCTACACTTGTCAGGATGAACAAAAAACTCGATCCGAAAGACGCAAGAAGAGAATGTATCAGATTGATCAAGTCACAGATTTTCGGTGAAGCTGAAGGAAAAAAAGTATTGAATGTACTTTTGCCTAAATACATCGAATCAGGCGCTACTTCAAGTTTCGTAGCTGATTACAAGCTAGGATTCAGAGTAGGTGATGGTGTTCAGAAGATATTACTTAAATTGATTTAGCATAAAGCATCAAGCTATAAGTTTAAAGCTGCAATATCGTATTTTACGGCTTTAAGCTTAAAACTTTAAGCTTTGGACTTTAAAAAATATCATTTAATTATTTTAATAAAGACGTTATTATGGAATTCACAAAGAAAGACCTTAACAAGACGCTCCGGGTGAAACCAGCGGATATGGATAAAAATAGGAAGCGATGGAAAATTGATGCTACTGGCAAGACGCTCGGAAGGCTCGCAGTAGATATCGCTAAATTGTTGCTTGGAAAGCACAAGGCATATTATTCCGATTTCCGGGATGCTGGTGATTTCGTTCTCGTCGAAAATATCGACAAGATTAAGGTGACTGGCAAGAAGCTTATGCAAAACGTCATATATTCCTACAGTGGATACAAGGGAAACCTCAAGGAAGTGACTCGGGATATCCTTATGAAGAAAAATCCTGCAAAGCTCCTTACTGCGGTCGTCAGGGGAATGATTTCCAAAAATAAGCTTAGGGACAAGAGGATCAAGAGATTGAAACTCGTTACCTGAACTACTACCCAATACGATCATTTTAAACCTATTACCCTATCTAAATAATGGCGAACAAAGAGTATACCTATGCTATAGGAAGAAGAAAAGAGACAACAGCTATTGTCAAGCTTTTCGGCAAAGGAAGCGGTAGCTTCATCATCAAGACCTCCAACGGATCACAGAAACCGTTAGCGGACTATTTCGGTGGTAACCTCTACTTATTGGAAGCAGCACTTTCACCATTGAATACCCTAGGTCCCGACTATATCAAAAAGTTTGACGCAGAGATAACTGTCAATGGATGAGGAATATCAGGACAGGCTGATGCCATCAAGCTAGGATTCGCTAGAGCACTGATAGAACGAGACAACGAATTCAGACTCACATTGAAACCATACGGACTTCTCAAAAGAGATCCAAGAGTCAAAGAAAGAAAGAAACCAGGTTTGAAAAAAGCGAGAAAAGCGCCTTCTCGGTCAAAAAGGTAGAAATTTCAATTACGAATATATACAGAAAGCTCCGCTCCGGCGGGCTTTTTTGTTTGTTTTTCCAAAAGAAATAACTATATCTGATTTTGGATTTTTATTTTTTTTATTCGACAAGGAATGACCAAGGACATATTTTTTCTCGGTATCCAAGGATGTGGAAAATGAACACAAGGAAAATTATTGTTCAAGAATCTTCCAAGACAATATGATTATCTCGAAATGGGTCAGCTCTTCAGATCAGCTATGTCCAACGACAACATCATAGGTAATTATTGTAAAGATATCGTAAATAGCGGTCAGCTCGTGCCACATTTTGTCAGCTATGGACGGTACGATATTGCACTGCAGATTGTTACGGAAAAGAAGGTGGGACTTATGGTCGATGGATTCCCTAGGTCTATGCCTCAATCAGAATTCGTGGAAAAAGAGATGGAAAAATACGGGAGAGATTTTATCATTGTACACTTCGAGCTCTCAAAAGAGAAAGCAATAGAAAGAATGCTCAAAAGAGCGGAAATCGAAGGCCGCAAGGATGATAACATCGAAGCTATGACTACCAGGATCAATACATTCATGGAAGAGACCCTTCCTGCTATCAAATATTTCGAAAGCAAAGGGAAAGTCGTCACCGTTGATGCAGATGGAACGATCGAAGAGGTCAATGCAAGATTAAAGGAAAATTTAGGGCTTTAGTTTCTAGGTTGTACGTATGGCAAAAATACTCAGCAGAGTAAAGATAGACAAGATCGGCTACGGGTGAGTGGGACTTGCAAGAATGAGCGATGGGAAAAGAATATTGATCAAATGAGGCGCTTTGCCTGGCAGTATTGTTGACCTGAGAGTCGTAAAGCAAAGAAAGGATTATGTCGAAGCACATATCTCACGCATCATAGAACTCGATCCCAAAATCGTAGATGGGGAAATCTTCTGTCCTCACTTTTTTTCCAAAAAAGATGAGCTTGAAGCTTGAAGCTTAAAGCTTGAAGCTGTCCGAAAGGTAGGCTGCTGAGGGTGTAAATGGCAGATGTTAAGCTACGCAAATCAGTTGAAATTGAAAGAAGATATCGTCAACGATGCGTTTACTAAGCTGAAAAAGAAATTACCGGAATTACAGATCCTATCTATCATCGGCTCCCCTGCTGAGAAGAAATATAGGAACAAGATAGAGTTCAGTTTTGGAAAATATATAACTAAATGACCCAAACAAACAGATGGAATAGATAGATTGGATAGAATAAAATCTAACCCATCTATACAATCTAATCCATCTGAAAATATAGTCTTGTCCAATCGGAGCTGTGGGTTTCATAAACAAGGCGAGTTTAGCAAGATCGTCGACATAGAGCATTGCTCGCTCATTTCCGATGAAGCGAATATGCTTTACAATCATATCAAAGACCTCTGCAGATCGTCAGGGCTCCTCGCATATGATCAAATGACGCATCAGGGATTTTTTAGGCATATCGTCATCAGACAAGGAACGAATACTGACCAATTTCTCGTAAATCTCGCAGTCGCGGATAATAATCTGAAGACGAAAAACGATAAACAACGGAACCGATTTCTCGAGACATTGAAAGCGGATGAAATTCTAAAAAAGAAGGTGAACACTTTTGTAATAACCTATAATAATGGATTGGCGGATATCGTCAAATCCAACGAATGCGAAACCAAGACGCTTCGGGGAGAATGATATATCCATGAAATACTTAAGTTTTGAACAAGAAGCCCACGTTCCTCCTTGAAAAAGGAGGGCGACCACGTAGTGGTGGAGGATTTAGGGGTAACCGAAGGGGGGTTTGACTCTGCCACAAATACGACTGATGTAACCTTCAGAATATCACCATTCTCATTTTTTCAGACGAATACGCTCTGAGCGCAGCAGCTCTTCAGCCAAGCGATGAGTATGGTCGGCTATGTAGAAGGAACAATATTGGATCTCTACTGCGGAACCGGAAGTATTGGAATAAGTTTTTTGAAAGCTGGCAAAGGAAATAAACTCGTAGGCATAGAGATTGTCGAAGATGCTATCATCGATGCTCGACAGAATGCAAAAATCAATGGTATCGACCAAGAAGTCATCTTCCTGGCTGCACCAGCTGAAAAAGCATTTTTACAGAATCCTGAAATCAAAGAAAAATTGAATAATCTCGGTCTCGTGATTATCGATCCGCCAAGAGATGGGCTCCATCCTAATGTCGTAAAAATGATCTGCGAACTCAAAAAAGAATCAGATTTTAAATTATTGTATATATCATGCAACCCCGTGACTATGGTCAGGGATATAGAGCTTTTGGTTCAATGAGGTTTCAGCACTAGAGAAATCCAACCTGTCGACATGTTCCCACAGACCCATCATATCGAATGTATCGGTGTCTTGAACTAAGAATTTATTGAAAATAATGATACAAAGGATATCATCACTTTAGTGTTTTCATCACTTCATCTCACGATCATGGATATCCAAAAAAATGTTTCTCTGAAACCCTACAACACGTTTACTGTCAATGTACAAGCGGATTTTTTTGTGGAAATACAACATGAACAAGAGATATTGGATCTGATTTCCACGGACGTCTTTGCTAGCCAACCACGCTTGATTCTCTGATGAGGAGCCAACATGCTCTTCACGAAGAATTATAATGGATTGGTGATTAAAGATTCATTGAAAGGAAAAGAAGTGCTCAGAGAAGAAAACGATACTGTCTATATCAAGGCTGCCGCTGGAGAAGTACGACACGATTTCATCATGCGGACTTTGGAACAAGGCTATGTCGGAGCGGAAAATATGGTTCTCATCCCAAGTACAGTCGGCGCTGCGCCATTCGGCAATATTGGAGCATACGGCAAAGAAGCGAAGGATATCATCCACGAAGTAGAAGGTATCGATCTCACGACCTGAGAAAAAAAGACATGGAGCAATAAAGCATGTGAATTCGCATATCGCGAGAGTATTTTCAAGAAAGCATTGAAAGGCAACGTATTCATCACTGCTGTCACATTCGCACTCCAGAAACAGACAAACGACTATGTACCAAATATCCAATACAACGATATCCAGAATATTATCGGAACCTTATGAATAGATCCCGCAGACATTACCGCAATGCAAGTAGCGAATATCATCATAGAGATCAGAGAGAAAAAATTACCTGATCGGAAACAGATCGGTACTGCAGGAAGTTTTTTCAAAAATCCTATCATCAACAAAGAACAGTATGAAAATTTATTGATAATATATCCAGAGCTTAAAGGAAATGAAGTTCATTCTGAACTCTGAACTCAACACTCTGCATTTAAATTGTCTGCAGGGCAGCTGATTGAACTCGCAGGATTCAAAGGCAAAAGTATAGGCAATGTAGGAACTTACCAAAACCACGCGCTCATCATCGTCAACAACGGTGGAGCAAGCGGTCCAGAGATACGAGCATTCGCTCAAGCTATCCAAGCCAAAGTACAAGAGCTGTTTGATGTACAGCTAGAACCTGAAGTCATCATTATGTAATCGTCATTGCGAGGAATGGAGTGACGAAGCAATCTTTTCATGTCATTACCTCACTACACCACAGCCCGCCCTCGAGCAATCGAGGTTCATCACCTCATTCCGGCGTCAAAAAATTGCGGCCGGAATCTTATAGTTTAATTACGAGATTCCGGCACCAATCCGGTGCGCCGGAATGAGG
>CAZLLU010000038.1:0-5907 GCA_964560855.1 uncultured Candidatus Peribacteria bacterium
CGTTAGGAGACATATGGTCTCATCTTAAATACAAATCACGCCTTTTTTGAAAATAATTGGAAGAGATGGAAAAAATAAAAAAATCTCATAAGAAACAATCCTATGAGATTAAGAGTTGTGATAAACACAGATTACAACATATACACACTGAGGTTTTTTTGCAGTTTTCAAAAGCTTCATAAATTTTCGCCGTAGGCGCACCGGACATAATGCCAATCATGCCAACTCCAATTGCAACAATAGAAGCATTTTCAGTTTCCGGGAAAGGCATTTCATTGATAGCTTTTTCAATAATTTTGGGAGAAGTTCCCCAGCCATTTTTTTTGCCTCCAAACTGTGACAAACGATTGCATAAAATGTTTTGTCGCCAGCTTCTTTGGTAAGAACTTCACCAAACTTATTGCCTCCGGCATTAGCTAATTCGGGCCAGTATTTTCTGGATACGGCACCAGCAAATCCACTGTCATTGTAACCTTCAGTATTAATTGCAAAAATAATGTGTTTGTCAGATGTGGTGAAAATATCGCCACGAACTTCATTTTTTACCATGTTTTTATTATTTTCCCTAGGATTGTTAATGTGATCATTACTGATATTCACGCCCTAGTTGATATATACTATAAAGAAATAATATAAAAAACACCTGCAGCAATGATTATATCTCTTCCAAAAATTTGAAAATAAACAAAGAAAGACTACAATTCAAAGGACGATGAGACCATACGTCCGCTCATTTCATTCGCTCTTACAACAGCCTCTGTCTAAATATCCCGACTACTATAAATTTTCAAAGGAAGGTCGGGACAATAGACTAGAGGCGAACGTTATACACAATTAAAAGAGAATAGTTTTATACCTTCTTTTTTTTGTATGGAACATCAAATGAAACTAAATGAAAGTGCTTTTGAAAAAATAGAATCTGGAAAGAAAACAATCGAAATTAGATTATATGATGATAAATATAGGAGATACAATTATTTTTGCAAAATTACCAGATTTACAAAAAACCCTGTCTGTTAAAGTCACATGACTTATGAGATATCAAAGTTTTGAATATTTATTGAATGATTTTTCAATGGACTATTTTTGATGTTCAAAAGACTACGACAAAAAAAGTTTCATTGAAGCAATGTATAAAATTTACACAAAAGAAGAAGAAAAAAAATATTGAGTTTTATGAATAAAGATACAGTTAATCTAAGTTATTTTCTCAAGTCTACACTTTGATCACTCTTCAAGACATACAACACTATCATGTATATAAACTATGGTCGAACCTACAAAAAACGTTATAGAAAACATGTATTTAAGTTCAAACACATTCCACTTTTGCTCCACTACATCTAAATAAAAAATAAATTTTTATATAATCAAAAAGAGGGACAGCCGCCCTCTTTTTTCATAATCAGAAAGAAATATTATTTCAGATAAGTATTTAAATCTATGGTCTGATTCAATTGATTTCCTGCAGGATCCGCAGCAGTCACAACGACAGGTCAAAGTTCTGCAGTCTGGAAATCAGCTTTGGAAACGCTATTTTTGAATTCATACAATTGAACACCATTTCTAGTAACTTTTCCTGTAACAACAGCTGTTGTGTCTTTTAATGGGATAATAACCGTATACGTACCATCAGCATTTTTGGTAACTCTAGTGTTTGCGGTATCTATAGTAGGAGCCGCAGTATCAGGAGCCGCAGGCTGCGCAGGAGCATCACCAAGCACGAGGGTAACAGGGAAGCTTGCCTTATTGGAGAAGCCCGCAAAATCGAAGGCGATGACATCTAAAGTATATTCATTATTTTTGAATCCTGTTCCCGTAATAGAAACTTGTTTCGTATCACTGACAGATTTAGTATTTCCTGATGGATACTCGAATGCAGCTATCTCTTGTTTATTGAGCATTACCATTACTTTCCTGATATTTTTAGGTCAATTGACAGAGTAGGAAAGCGTAAATTGTGAATTGATAGTAGCATTAGCGCTTGGAGAATTTACACTGACTTTGATATTAGCATCAGGTTTTTCTATCGTATCAGGACACATCTGAGTAGGCATCTGAGCGAAGATATTGTTATAGTTGTAGAATACCTTTCCGCTATTCAAAGATGTTCAACTAACAGCAACACCTCCTGACATAAATGCTGTAGATTCGTTCCATCGTTGTGTGATTTCAGCAAGATCCATACCATTTGGCATAAAAGTAGTAGGAGTGATAAGATATCCATGTTTAATATTATCACCAAACGTATATGGACTTACAGCTCAGTTACATGCAGCATCGAACGTAATAGGAGTAGCTCATTCATCTTCAGAAAGCCCTGGAGAATTTTTATATTTAACGGTACTTACAGCAAATTCGCTTGGTGTATTGGAACCAACAGCCTTACCGGAGATTTTAGAGATAGAGACTCACATCAAATCGACTTCAGGGATATCGCCATTGGTGATATAGTTGTTGGTCTTGAGCCGTGTGAATATTTTTTTGACAGGATTTGCATGAATAGTTCATCCGAATGCATTGACGTTCATAGGCGTTCCATCAGCGTTTCCTGCTCGGAACATCATGACCTTATCAGGAGTGTATGCAGCTAACCAACCATCTCTTGCACGATTTCCTCTATCAGTCTTGGCATTGGAAGTTCAAGTTTTCAAAGCATATTTGAGTCATGATACATTGAATTTGGTTTCCCATCCTGGAATCCTATTGGCAGGATCAGAAAGAATTTTCCACATCAAAGAGACAAGTCCTGGTTTGATGACTTCTTCTTGGAGATTTTCACCGGTCTTTTGATATAAGATAGATCCATCTCTCGCTCTTACCTCAAGGATAGGATCAATAACCGCAGGAGTGGAAGTAGAAAGATGAGAATATGCATTAGTAAATTCTAACATTGTCACTTCAGCGGCTCCAAGCGCTAGAGGATAGCCATATTCTCGATTATCATTGATAGAAGTCAGACCAAGCTTTTTGAGGAATGGCTTGACCGTAGGTTCTCATCAAAGCGCTAAGAAAGTTTTGGCTGCAGGGATATTTCTACTATGACCGAGCGCATATTTGAGCGGTAAAATTCCTTCGAATTTGTTGTCTGCATTGTTTGGCTGATCAGCACCAACTTTGAATGGGATATCATAGATAGGCGTATCCATAGTCAATGGAAGTTTTTCCAAAGCTAATGCATATACCAAAGGCTTGATAGAAGATCCTGTTTGTCTAGGTCTTCTAACCATATCGTTTTGTCCTTTTATGGTTTCATTGAAATAATCAATAGAACCGACATACGCAAGCACGTCTCCATTTTTTGTATCCATATAGAGCATTGCGCTATTGTTTGCTCCATTATTTTGAAGAACGGCACTATTGTCGCGAAGCGCTTGTTCAGCAACTTCCTGTATTTTGAGATCCAATGTTGTTTTGACGGTAAATCATCATTTGGTGATTGTTCATGTTCCATATTCCTGTTCAAGTTTTTCTATAATCCATTGTACAAAATGAGGTGCCTTGATAGGAAAAGCGCTCTTTTGGAATTCAATAGTTATTCATTGAAGGATAGCAGTTTTGAATTCATCTTCAGTGATATAATCATCTTCATACATTCTATTCAGCGCTAAATCTTTTCTTCCGTTTTTGTATTGGACATCAAGATTGGCACCACCGACATTGATAATGAAAGATCAGATACCATCGATAAATTTGATAGCAGAATTATTGCTCTTTTTGTTGGAGAAATCAGCTCTCTTGAGAATATCAGTGAATTTTTGAATGGTAGCTGTCTGGACATCACCAGAGAAAAGAACAGGATTATCATATTGATCCGTGACGACAAATTCACCTACAACCAGATCCCTATTTTTGTATGGATTATACAATGATGGTCACTTAGGGATGGAAGCGAGGATGGAAGATTCAAGAACAGAAAGACCTGTCGCAGACTTACCGAAATACGTCATAGCAGCAGATTCTATACCATAAGCATTATTTCAGAAAGAAATGTAGTTGAGATAGAGTTCAAGAGTTTTTGCCTTCATTTCTTTGCGAAGCTCGGAAGAAGACAAACTTGGTTGTTCCTTGCGGATCATTTTTTCCAATACGCCACTTAATTTACTTGTAAGAAGAATCTCTTTGATCTTTCTGACAACAGTCCTATCTTTGGTAAGCAAAAGATTTCTGATAAGCTGTTGAGGGATAGTGGAAGCTCCTTGGATTCTGGATCATGGATTGATGACTGCTTTGACGGCAGCTCTGACCATACCCATAGTATCGAGTCCATTATGCTCTCGATAACGCTGATCTTCAAGCGCTACGATAGCATTGACCATGTTTTGGGATATTCATGAATAATCGACATATTGCCTATTTTCTTCAAATACTCTATATAAAGTTTCCCCATTCCTATCCTGGATAATAGTAGCTTCACTGAACACCATATCTTTGATTTGGCTTACATCAGGCATATCGATAAGAATATTTCTCGTGAATCGAAAGCCGAAAACGACGACCAAGAAAATAAACCCGGCCAACAGCCAGAAAATAATCTTCTTTTTCTTGTTTCTGACTCCAGAAGAAGTATATGATCCACCACTAAAACTAGGGGAATACAATCTTTTTTGATTAAAATAACTCATACGATAGATGCAAAAAATAAAGAAAGAAATCTACTGCCATAGGACAGTAGACCTCTTATAGAAATATATGATGGTTTTTCAATGTTATTTACCGTAGATATAACAGCTAATCTTACTATTGTTTGTATCCTCCCGGCGTTCCGTGACGATAAATTTTCCTAAGTAGTTCATATCTCTGATAATCATTTTGTCATCATCTGGATAATAGTTGATAACCTTTCCTACGTGACCTGCACTAGATCTCAGTTTAGTATAAACGATCAATGCACCGACAGCAGGCTTATTGCCGACTCTGAATCCAGCCTTCTTGGCATTGGCACACCGATTTTTAGCATCACCACCAAATGGTCTATCTTGTTGAGTCTCACTAACATATGGGAAGATATTCGGACTGATGATTGCGGCATACCAAGTACAGTATCCTGCATAGAAGCCATTGCTAATCTTCTTGGTATAAGTCCACTTGGATATGATAGTACCTTTTGTAGAAGTACCTCACTCATCGCCTTCTGCGATATAAGTAGTAGTTGATGCTTTCTTCGTAGTAATAGTAGGTTTACCTGACTTATTGATAGTAGGCCTATAAGCGACTGTAGATTCAGGAATAATCACTGGCTTTGGTTTTTCGAGAAGTCATAACTCATATGCTTTCTCTTTGGTAATATTGATATAGATTTCTTGTCCAGGGGAAAATATCTCTGTCTCATCTTGGACATAGTTGAGCGTCATTAAATCTTGGAGATTGAGATTGTATTTGTTGGCGAAGACAACGACATTAGTCTTGCCTTTGAGCGTATACAAAATACCATCTACCTGATTGGAGATTTTGAGCGTTTGTCATGGCTCTACAGTATCTTTGGTCAGATTATTCTCTTTTTTGATACTGGAAACAGTCGTACCAAAGACGCCCGCAATCTTGAGTAAAGTATCTCATTCTTGGACAGTATATCCGATGATACCGTTATTGTTGGTATCTACATCGACATTGATATTGTCCAGATTGATTTCGTAAGAAATCCCATCATCACCTTCGATGAAACTTGAATTGATAGCCAATTGTTCTTGATTGCTCTCAAACAGATCTGCATTTGCGATAACAAAGATGAAGAACACGATAAAAAATAACGACAGCACAAACTTAAAGTAGTTCACGCGGTTAAATTTGATCATACAAGATTCAAATGATAAATGGCGGAGAGAGTGGGATTTGAACCCACGGTTCGGTTGCCCGAACGGCTGCTTTCAAGGCAGCTGCATTCAACCACTCTGCCATCTCTCCACA
>CAZLLU010000039.1:0-5683 GCA_964560855.1 uncultured Candidatus Peribacteria bacterium
AAACCCCTCTGCCTTCGGCTTCTCCCCTTACATGGGGAGACAGAAAATCTTCTCTTTCGGTCTTGGCTTTTTTAGTTACAAGGGGAGATAATTAGTTTAGAAGTTTCTGAAAATATCCTGTAATTTTCTTCTTTCCTGTTCAGCTTCTTCCTTGGCTTTGATCTCTTTTTCTATTTTTCTCAATTCCTCTGAAGCTAGGAAAATGAATTTATTGAGTTTCTCTGATACCTGCATTTTCTTTTTCGGATCTTCGGTGAAATCCTGGATCTCATCAAAGAGTAATGTATCATTGACCATCACCTCCAGTGAAGAAGTCTCTTCGTTGAATGTAAATTTCAGTTCATTGACTGTTTCTTCCTCTGTATCTTTTTCCTGTTCTATCTTGGTAAGGAAAAGAATCGGTTGATCTGTTTCATCCAAGAAAAATCTATATGAGATAAACACCTTATCATTGTCAGCACCTATAACGTCGAACGTATCATCTTCGATTCATAATTTTTCCTTGAGCTCGTAAATTTTTTTGGTCGTAAAATATAATTCGCCGAATTTTTTCTGGACGTCAGTCTGAAGTTTGGTATCCAAGAGACCTTCTACTTTCGTTTGTTCAAGAGCTGACTCATGTTCTATATTTTCTATTTCCTCTTCCGCAACCGGTTCTGGAATAGCTACTACAGGCTGCTTTTCAACTACAGGTACAGGCTGCTTTTCAGGCACAGGTGCTGGTTTTTCCTGGACAGTATTAGGTACTTCGGGCTCGAATTCAGGTATAGGCTCAAACTGATATTTTTTCTCGAGTATATCTCCATAGGGAAGATCATCTTCTTCCACTTCCGGAATGTTTGCGAAAATATCTTCTCCTCCGAGAATGTCGTCAGTGTATTGCTGTCATTGTTGACCTGTCTGTTGAGCAAATGATCCCTGCTGCTGAGGATTAGTCTGTTGGATTGGGTCCGTCATACTGTATATGCGTAATGAGGTAAATATAATCTATAAGTAATTATAATCAGATCATAAAAATTTGCAAATTTTTACTCCACTAAAAAGATGGATTAGACCGATAGAGATGGTATAGACAATCTACGCCATCTACCCCGCCTAAGTCAACCTATCCCATCTCTATTTATTTTGTCCAAAAGGAGTAAGATCGTAGTCCGAATAGTCTTGTAATCATAGAAGTTTTCCGTAGATATGAATCTGTCAGTTTTTATTTTTTTGTTTATTGGGTACATGTCAGAAGAAAACACCATTATCAGCAAGACAAAACTTTTTGTCGGCGGATTAAATCGGAAATTGAGATGAAAGGATCTCAGAGAAGAATTTTCAAGATTTGGAGAAGTCGCTTTCGCTAGAGTTAAGCTCGATCTTGAGACTAACAAGAGCAAGGGATTCGGTTTCGTAGAATTTGTCAATCCTGAAGATGCAGAAAGAGCACAAAAAGAAATGGATGGACAGGAAATTATGGGAAGAGCTGTTAAGGTCGATTTTGCAAAAGAGAGTCCTGAAAGACTCGCAGCGAGAGAAGCAGCAAAAGCAGCTGCAGCAGCTGAAGAAGAGATTCCAGAATTCTAAGACAATCATATAGCATCTTTTCTACAAGAAACACGCAACAACCTTTGGTGAGCGTGTTTTTTTTGTACTGCTTTGCGGAACAATCGGATAATTATCCGCTTGGGGGTATTCATCGAAATAGCAAAGATAACGTTTATATATCATTTTTACCCTTTTTGCCTTGAAAACATATAAGAGACAAGTAGTCTTATATATGACTACATGGTGCGTACGCGGGAGAAGGAATATTACTTCCTATCTATCTTCTGGGAGCCATAAAGTTAGGTCTTGTATCTAACGGAGCTACCCACTTCTAAGTCTTTAGGAGAACAACTTGTCCTCTACGGCCATGTGGTCAAAAAATAATGAATGATGAATAATGAATAATGAATGATGATGGTTTTGTCTTGTTATGGACTATCGTACTATATAAAAAAAACTAATAAACGTTCCCTCTTTATTCCCAAAGAGTATTATTATAGCTAATAAGAAATCTATTTTTTTACCTTAATTACCTCATTCCGGCATTAAGTTTTGCGGCCGGAATCTTATAATAAAGCTTTAGTACTAGATTCCGGCACCAATCTGGAACGCCGGAATGAGGTCTTATAGATAGGATTTCTCCCTCTTCCTGAAAATAAAGAGAGTACATCATTTAGTCTCATCAATAAGTAATGAAAAAAATAAATGAATCTTTCATCTGTATCAACTGTGGGAAACAGATCTCGCAAGCAGCGAAAACGTGTAGAAATCACTGCCCGCACTGTTTCGTATCGTTACATGTAGATGGCGATATTCCGTGAGACAGAGCGACGACCTGTGGAGGAAATATGTATCCTACCGCATACGAAATCAAGAACGGCGGAATGAAAATTTTGTTTGAATGCAAACAATGCGGAAAACACCACCGGAACAAAAGAGCCGATGATGATGAAGTGGCAAACCTAGATACCTATATCAAGCAATATAAGGAAGTTTTGTATTAAGTCGATTCCGGTTTCTTTTCCAGAATTTCATCCTCGATAAAAGTTGCGAAGGTGATGTTATTTTCTTTGTAGAGCGTTTTAATAACCTCTTCAATCGTATCCCCTTTTTTGTTTTTCTTCGCCCAAGCAAGTACACCTTCTTCAGTAATATTATTTTCCAAGAGTTTTTCAAAATTTTTCCCATGCATAATTTTATCTTCCTTTGAAAGATTTCTCCACTTTTTTGCTTCTATCTCAGCTTGATCTTTTGCAGCTGCTTCTGCTTTTTGCTTGTTTTTAAATTCATCTATAGATTTTGGTGATTCTTCTGTCGTTGAAGTAGCTCACTTCTCGTTTCCTGGAAAAATATTTTCTTTGGAATCTGTTTTAGGTTTTTGGTGGGTAGTTATTTTGGGTTCTTCTTTTTTTTCTACTGGTTTCTCTACTGGCTTTTGTACTGATCTCTCTACCGGCTTCTCAACTGTCTTTTCTACTGGTTTGTTTTTTTTCTTCTCCTTTTTTTTCTTTTTCTTTTTTTCTTCCTTTTTCTCTTCTTTTCCTAAATTCTCTGTTTTGCTTGATGATCATTTTCCGAAGAAACCTATACGTTGCTCTCTGAATTTATTGATCCAAGTATTTCCTGAAGCCTCATGAGTTTCGTAGCTCTGGAAATCATATTCTTTCTTGGTACCAAAAATTCTACTCAACGAATTTTTTAATCCTTTGAACATCTTGCCAGGCGTATAGAGCAGTTTTTTGAATGGCTGTCGGACTCATTGATTGATTGTGCTCGCCGCTCATGCAAACGCTATAGATAGCGGTCTTCGTGTCATTGCTGAAACTAAATTTATCGTTCCCTTCGTTAATCTCTGATATCGTTTTCCTGTCACTTTGGAAAAATTAAGGAAATTGTCTAGTAACGCATTTCACGTCTGCATCTGGACTTCGTGCATGTTTTTGAAAGCGCTCAATCATTGTCTCGGAATATTTGCGAGCCCGTTCACTATTTCTCCTCACGCTCTAAGTGGAGCTCCTACGCTATTCGTTATTCTGTGATCTAATGCCAATACTGCCATAATCCGAATATATACGAAATAAACAAAAATTATTATATCCACTTTTTGTTTTTTGTCAAATTTCGCTTTTATTTGCATTAAGGAGCCAAAAGACTACCATTCATTCAATGAAGAATGAATGATTAATAATGAATAATGAGAGATTTGTCTTATTATAGACTATCGTAAAATACAATAGTTTATATCAAAACAATACCGACATTATTCATTCTTAATTTTTAATTATTAATTGAATTTAATGGATCTTGCATCATTCAAGACGACATTCGACGGGATATTGGAACAATACGTCACCAAAAAAATCGACCAATCCAAGCACCTTA
Source organism: uncultured Candidatus Peribacteria bacterium (assembly GCA_964560855.1). Classification (GTDB taxonomy): domain Bacteria; phylum Patescibacteriota; class Gracilibacteria; order Absconditabacterales; family Absconditicoccaceae; genus CAJBLF01. The sequence goes on from CAZLLU010000039.1 coordinate 3,913, forward strand.
TCGACGACAAACACATCAATAAATTCATCGAATATGTAAATACTTTTATCTTTTCCGGCGGCAAAAGAATCAGGCCATACGGGCTTATGATTACCTATATGTGATTCGGAGGGCAGAACGAGAAAGCCATCCTGAATTTTGGTATTATTTTTGAATTGTTGCATTCTATGGCGCTTATCCATGACGATATCATCGATCAATCTGACAAAAGACATAACGCTATGACGATGCATACCTACATCCAGACGTTGCTCAACGACAATCCGCAAGCCAAACATGTAGCAGAGTGACAAGCGCTTCTTATCTGAGATCTCTTGCTTTCCCGAGTGTATGAACTCCGATTCAAAAATCATGAATTTGATGAACATCTGCTTTTTAAAGCCAGACAAAACGTACATAGTATGATCGAAGAAGTGATTCTCTGACAGATGATCGACGTCGACCTCACCATCTCCGGACCAGCTGCCCTTTCTCTGATTGACAAAAAAAACACGTACAAAACTGCTTCCTATACATTTACCAGACCTATGCTCACCTGAGCTATCCTTGCATGAGCCGATGAAGAACAACAACAGCTCATCCAAGAACTCGGAACCTATATGGGCATGGCATTTCAGATGAGAGATGATTATCTGGATATCATAGGAGGAGACACAACGAAAAATGTATTTAGAGATGTCCAAGAAGGACAACAGACCTATTTCAGCAATTATATCTTTGAAAAAGGAAGCGAAGAGCAAAAAGCACTCTTGCAATCATGTATGGGAAAAGAGCTTACTAAAGAGCAAATCAAAGACCTGCAAACAATGTTTGCTGCAAGCGGTGCTTTGGATTTTGGGAAAACATGAGTAAAAAACTACAGTCAAAAAGCAAGATCCGTCTTGGGAAAATTGCAGATCAACGATGAAGCCAAAGCGAGTTTTTTGGGACTCATAGGAAAGATGGAAAAATTACAACACTAAATAAAACGTTCCCTCTTTATTCCCAAAGAGAGGGGACCCGAAGGGTGGGAGATTTAACTTATCTACTCGCATGCAATCATATCTCAAAAGATATTCTCAAATCAACAGAAGGGTTGCTACCAAATCCGAATGATTAGTTCGAAATATGCTTTTGAAGTGAGACAGGACTTGATATAGATTCCTTAGACAGAAACCCATCGAATGATATATTCTCGACTTCTATTGTCCTAAGCTAAAATTAGCTATAGAAATAGATGGCGAAAGCCATGAAAGCAAATGAGAATATGACGAAAGAAGAGATAAGAAATTACGTTCATTAGGCATCAAAACAATCAGATATCGTGATGAAGATGTACATAAAAAACTTGAAGCAGTAAGTGAACATATGTATGCAAAAATACAAGAAAGAGCCAAACAATTGCATATAAATCCCCCATCCGAAAATTCGGATACATCCCCCTTTCAATAAAGGGGGCACATCATAATAAAACGTTCCCTCTTTTTTTCTAAAGAATTTTTCGCACCCGGGTGGATTTTTTTCAAATACAAAAAAACTCCATCCTTACAAAAAGGACGGAGCATAATAATAAGTGATACTCAAAGTAAATAGCCCAATAATTTTACTATTGAATGATCACTTTTTTTGTATATATGGCGTTTTTATTGTTAATTGTAACAACATACACGCCAGCAGAAAGATTATAGTTTGTTGTTCCACGTATTTCATCGGTCAAGATACACTCGCCGATAATATTGTGGATGTTTAGTGTTCCCTCTCCTATTACAGTGAATTCACCGCTACTCGGATT
>CAZLLU010000040.1:0-5342 GCA_964560855.1 uncultured Candidatus Peribacteria bacterium
TTTCGCTAGCGATATCGGAGAAATTGCAGGGAAGTGAGGTATCTGGCGTCTTGCCAAGAATATTTATCGCGTAGTTGACCATCATCTTCGCCATGTGTGATCTGATGAGGTTACCGTGCATATTGGCTTGATCGATGTTCGGCATGGTTGTGATACCGACACTATAAGCGTATTCGTAGGCTCCTTGAAGTTCGCTGGAGTATTCCGCAGATGCTAATGAAACTCCACTGACAATCAAAATAGCAATGGTGATAACTAGTTTTTTCATGTATTTTTTGATAGATAAAATAGTATTTTTAATATATATAGTTTAGAAAAAAAATTACAACAAAAAACCCCGCAAAAGCGGGGAATGCAGATAGATTATTTTAAGAGATCACGATTCAATCAAACCTGAACAAGTATTCTTATAGTCAATCAAACTCATAATTCTTTTGTATGACAAGAAACGACGGTATATTTTCCTGTAATTGCATTTTTAAGCATACAATGACTTCCTTTTTGATGATGTTCTACAAACCCGTGTTTTTTTAATAATTTGATAAGATCTTCTGGTTTGATTCTTCACTTAGGCATATTGCTTTCGATAATCAAATGAAACCTCTTCTTTTTCTATATCCTTTTGCATTCATTCCAGATAGCATTGGATAGCTTCTTTGATATGTTTTTGCAATTCTTCCATATTAGCTCAACTTGTAAAACATCATGGCAATTCTACTACTTCTGCGTAAAAACTTCCATCCGTCTCTTGCGATATTTTTATGGTAAATTTTGTTGTTCCCATACCCATTTAGTAAAAGATAAACGCTTGTTTTCTAGTTATTTCCTAATTATTTTCAATATTTCTCTACAAGACATAGTTACTTTAATTGGCGGATAGCTTCCATAAGTCCTTCATCCCTCTGCCCTCAACTGAGTTCATAACTGATGTAGTTCTTTCCGGCAGCATCTTTATCACCGAGGAAGGTATAGATCTGAGCTATTTTATAGAGAGCATCCAAGGCATATTGTGGATATTCTTCTTGGATCTTCTGATAGAGTTTAATAGCGAGTTTATACTCTTTGACCTCTTCGTAGATAATTGCGAGATTATTGAGCGCATATACGCTGTTTTCATATCGTTGGAAAATCTCTTGGAATGTTTCTATAGCCTCATTATATCTTCCAAGATACTTCTGATTCATAGCTTTGTTAATAAATAATTGTTCATCAGGAGTTATGTTTAATTTTATTTGTCCTGACATTTGTTGTCCAGTCTGGAAGTATGCCTTAATCTTTTGATCTGCGTCTATAATATTGGTCTCATATTCCATCTCTTGTTCTGGAGCAAGTTTCACTTCTATGTTATAATTTTTTCTTACGGGAATCATTCCAGGATTCTCATCGTATTTCTGCTGGATCTTTATAGAGATAATGGCGACTACGGTAGCTATCACGATGATTACGATTGTTCCTATCAGCCAATACTTTTTGATAAATTTTTTTAGAGATTTCATACGTGTATAATAACAAAAATAAAGCCGCCATCTTATAGACATTTCTCGACAAAAATCAACGGTAGTTAGCACCCGGGTGCGTTAGTCAAAATCGTAGTCCCGCTCAATTGCTTTTTTGTCTGCACCCGGGTGCGGGTGTCCGACTGCGGATCTAAAAAGCCAATCTTCCACTTTATTTACCATACCATGTTTCAGCGGATTATTTTCCACATATTGAATACATTGTTGAAGATATTCTTGATCATCAATCTCTTTGGCGTTGAATCTTGCCTCGAAGTATGACTTTCCCTTTCCTACAGAATATTTTGCTTTATAGTACCTAGTATATGCTGCACATATATTACCTATAAAGTAAGATAACTTATATCATTTTGTTAATGTTTTAATGACTAGATGAAAATGATTTGGCAGAATACAGTAAGCTAATATCTGAATATCATCTTTGCATTTTTCTTTATATCTATCGATATACAAAAGAAATCTTTGCATATCATCATTATCATGAAACAACGTCTGCTTATACAGTCATCTATTATATACGTGATAATGAGTATTTTCTTGAAATCTTCGTCTTTTTGGCATCGCACCCGGGTGAAAAACTAAAATCACCCGTGATACTACTACTTCGAAACTAGCACCCGGGTGGAAATGATAACACTACCTATACTCTAATCATATTTTTGGATTTTCGAGTAATGATTTCATCTGACCAATAGCTGTTTGGTTGAGTAACTGCAATCTTTCTGACTGACATATATTCATTTTAATAAACTGAGCATTGATACTTTCGAGATTAGCCAATACGATAAGTTGTTCTATAGTTGCATAATCTCTCATATTTCATTGTTTTTGAGAATTCTGATTCTGCCACTGTTTGGCGGTTAGACCAAATAACGCTTTATTGAGTACATCTGCTTCATCTGCATAAATATGGTTTATTTCATCCTGTGAAAGTTCTTTGGGGATAAGATTATCTTTTATAGCATCAGTATGTATTTTATAATTCATTTTCGTCAAAAATCTTTTTACATCTCGATCTAAAGCAGTAAATTCCTGATCTTTTAGTCTTTGAAATTCTTTGATGAGATAAATTTTGAATTTTGGGCTAATCCACATATCAAACTCAAACGCAATATCTTTGTGGGCATATGTTCATCAATATCTTCCTGTTTTTGCTACAAGTCATATTGCGTTTGTTTTTTCTACTCGCTCTTTGACGCTTATCTTGTAGTTATTTAATCATACCTTATTTTTAATTATGGCAAGTTCGCCATAATTAAAGTTAGGGTTGTTTACCTCTTCCCATATACTCAAAAATTCTATAGTGTTTCTATTTCTTAGCCAATCAGAAATAAAAAAATCTCCATCTTTAGCTTTAATCATATCGGTCAGGCTAATATACTCTTCTTGCTCTGTTTTCACTATACTAATAATCACTCACTGGACATTGATTGCTGTTGTTTTTTCATATTTTCTCATTTATGAAATAAAGCGAGTGAACTTTATCCATACATTTCTAGAAAAAAACTGACAAAGCTAGGAAGTTAGCACCCGGGTGGAAATTTCTCACCCGGTACTAAAAAAACCCCTCAAGGGGTTATTTTACTTCATCGAATGCTTTTCTTTTCATATTCACAAAACTTAATATTTTGGATTCTACTCCAGGAGAAATATCTTTATTACCATGATTTGGAACTGGAAAAGTAATTCTTCCATTGGAAAAAATTACATGCGATCACTTTTGTCTTACAATATCAAATTATAATTTTTTTAATTTATTATTGATCTCTATAAATTTATATGGCATGATTTAGCTGTTTACTAGCCAAATATTTTTTTATCTTTTTTTGGAAACTAATTTCTTCAGAATAATAATCTACCATCATATCTACGACATTTTTTAATTCATTTATCGCCTCTTCTTTAGAATATCAAAAAGCATACAAAGCTTTTTTTCATTTTATCTCTGCTATATATCATTCTCCATCTTTTTTGATTATTATATCTATCTTTTTTTATAAGAAGATAAACAATAGTACTATACTGATTTCTCTCATTTTTTCAATTGCTTTTCTTTAGTTGAGTTTTTGTCTCGGCTTTGTCAGTTTTTTTCTAATTGTATATCTACATAATCACAATGTTTTTATTTATTATATATACTATGACAGAAATAGATTTTTATCATAAACCCCAATATATCAAATCATTTTCAAGGTATCTCAAACATAATCAAACTCCCGCAGAAATCCTCCTCTGGAATCGCATCAAAGCTAAACAACTTTGTGGATATAAATTTCACAGACAAAAACCACTTTTTGCGTATAGACAAGAAAATTGAATAGACAGATTTTTTATCGCTGATTTCTACTATCATCCATGAAGATTAATCATCGAAATCGACGGTTCTATCCACAACAAAAAAGATGTAAGAGATTATGATCAAGTTAGAGAATATTTACTCAAAGACCGTTGATATACTATCATTAGATTTACCAATGATATGGTAATGTCTAATATCGAAGTAGTAGTAAAAAAATTAAAGAAAATATTGTTTCGTAATTCCCCCTCCCCCAGGGGATTGTTACTCCATCCCTAACCCTTCCTCTAAAATAGAGGAAGGGAACAGCCCCCTCTATTTTAGAGGGGGAGGAAGGGGGAGTAACAAAAAAACCCTCACCATTTCTGGTAAGGGAGTTGTGATGAAGTTTATTTATATATACCATGATTTCATATATTCACTAACAATATTATTTGATTTGTTTGATCTATTTGACTAATGAATCTATAATCATCATTTATGCTACTTGATACATATCATTCTAATTCTCATTGTAATTTATGTGTTTTTAATGATTGATCATACTGATTCTCTAAAAATTTTTGAAAATTTATTTTGAACTTTTCTTTCAAGTATTCTGGTAGTTTTTGATAATTTTTTTTAAACTGGTTAGTTCTTTGTATTGTCCAAATCATCAAAAAAATTATTTACGTCTGTAAATGTTTTTGTATTGTTATCATTAACATCTTTTGTTGCTAGAGCGTGGTCTATTACTTCGTATACTTTTTTCATTTTATCAAACTCTGTTACAAAATCATGTAACAATTGTTGTGGTAATGTAATTACTTCTTGTGTTGTTATCGTAGCCATATTTTTATTTTTTTACTAAGTAAAGTACCTAGTTTATACTGATTCCTCATCGATTTTCAATAGCTTCCCCAGCTGCTTCCACTACAAAAAAACTCCCCCGCCTTTCGGCGAGAGAGTCTTTTTATTTTCCGCCCCGGTGAACCCCGGCAGTGCCGAGGGCAGGCCGAGTAAACGAGAGCAGAAGGGATATGATTATTTATATACATCTCATCTGTATCATACTTTATCTATATAGAATGAGCCATCCTTTTCAAAAAATATTATTCTCAACTTACCTACCCTGCATCTATAATATCATTTCTTATTTTCCATAAGTACAATATCTAGACCAACAAAGTCCTTCTTTATAATTTTATCTATAGTAACTAGAAGATCTTCTTTTCTTCCTGACTTATTTACTAGCTTTAGCCATTTTTCCACCATCACTCTTCTTGATCAGCGTATAAAGGTCTTCCATTTTCATCTTTGGTGTAACATCAACATCTACCCACATCTTCTCTTCTATGAAGCGGAGCAATTCTCTATAATCAACTATTTTGTTTCCATACTTTTTAGCTACCTGTGAAGGCACAGCTACAGTAAGTGTAGTCATCTTTTTATTTTTTTACTAAGTAAAGTACCTAGTTTATACTGATTCCTCATAGATTTTCAATAGCTTCCCCAGCTGCTTTGCTACAAAAAAACCCCAGCCTTTCGGC
>CAZLLU010000041.1:0-5280 GCA_964560855.1 uncultured Candidatus Peribacteria bacterium
ACGAGTCCTCAGAAGATTCCTACGAGCCCTAAAGTGAGTAAAAACTTTTTCATGGCAACATCATAAGTGGGTAAAAATATACATGTTGTGAAGATTGTTTTTATATACGATTTTGTATGCACTATCTTCTTATGTCTAAGTATACTGTTTTTTATCGGTTTTGTCAAATCTAAACGATTCCATGAATTCCATATTTTTTGTTGATACTTATGGACTAATGTATATATTTTCACTGACGTTTTACTTTGTATATTTTTCTCATGCGTTTTTTCTGAAAATTTCTGAAAACCATCTTGCGATTTATACTTTCTGTCATCGTTTTCTTGCTTTTTGTGGGATGGGCGAAGATGGACCGAAATCTTGGTGAATATATTGATCTTCTGAATACTAATGATTGGTCTGTATTCCATCGATCTCAGCCAGCCACTCGGGCTGATCCTTTCTGGCCAGATACTCAAAAGACTACGGGTGACATAGCTGATATTCTTTCTGAAGATTCTTTGGATGCTGAATTTTCCGGTATGGATGTATATGACCCAGCTTTTGAAGATGAACTCAATGATCTTCCTGAGAGCTCCTTTACTGATGAAGATGAGGGATTCTGATTTACTACCGATACTCAGACTACTGGTACGCAAGACTCTATTTCCAAGTCCGACCTTCTCAAGGTCATCAAAGAACATGAATTAACTCAATAATTCTCTGCTTATGAAATTTCAGACCGACATATTTCAGCCTATTTCTATCGCCGAAGATACCTCTTCGGAAATTATAGATATTTTTGACGTTTCGGGGAAGAAAACCATTGAATTGCAGGCTCATAGTTCGTTGATCTATCTTGTCGTCGTTTCGGGGGCAGATATAAATCTTCATATTGTCTCCAAATGAACTCAATGTTCATGCAAGATATTCGGCTTATTCACTTCTGATGAAAAGCATCCGGTCTCAGGGTCGTTGACGGTATCTTTGGTGCACTCGCATACTTCTGCGGATGTGGAATTGGTCACGTTTCTGTATGATGGTGCCAAGACGTCTATCGATGGTTCTATCAGTATCGGCAATCGTTTGGATCATGTCCATGGCCGTTTGCTCGAACAGAATATCGTCCTCGGCAAGAATATCTCTGTGAAAACCTTACCTAAACTCAATATAGCTTCCCATGATGTTTTTGCTTCTCATGGAGCGAATATAGACTCTTTGGATCAGCAAAAGCTCTTTTATATGATGAGTAGGGGATTGACGAAACAGCAGTCTCAAGCGTTGCTTGTCAAAGGGTATATCGATCATGCGTTGTCGCATTTCAGTGATGTAAGCGATACAGAGAAAAAACAGATATATACGGTACTTTCTTAATTATTTTTCTATATTTCTTTGCTTCGCTGGGGTTTGCTTTTGGCGTTTGGTTTGCTTTTAAGCGCTTCGTTAGTACTTACTTTTATTTAAACGCTTCGCTAGACTTACTTTTGGCATTGCTCTCCCGCAGTTATATGCGGGACATGCGCCAGTAAGCAAAAACTCTAGCCAGACTCAAAACGCCTTCGCTTGATACTTTCGTGATAGGATTTTCTTTATAATCGCTTCAAACCCCCGGTAATTACCGGGGTCCCCATTTCGGCTCATATTGTATGGTTGCTTCGTGTCTGGGTTGTTTCCTTTTCGGCTAGCACGAGTCTGGCGTTTGTATTGTTCGTTAATACAATAAGTCCTACTGTTTTGCTAGACTTACTTTTTTTTCGGAGACTTCCTTTTGGGCGTTTCACCTCAAACCCCGATGTACTTTTTCTCTTGATCCCGCTATGGATATTTTTCCTTCGGAGACTTCCTTTTGTCTGGCCACAAAAGGAAGCAAAAAGGCCTTTTTTTTGAGTGACTATCTTTCGCCAGTAGGGCAGTATCACGGATTATCTTCTATCACATTCAACTTCATATCCCTAATTCCTGCCTTACGGCAAACGGAATTACGGGATGAATTGCTCGACCTACTATTCACACTGATTTGATACTGGCTTAAGGCTCTTTTTTGTGTGCACGTCATTCCCGATTCTTTTATAGTCACGTCAAACCCGACCTGATCGGGAATCCATACTAAGCAACTTGGATTCCCGCTGGAGTTTATCCCGCAAGGCGGGACGGGAATGACATGGAGTAGTGAGGAATGACGTAGTGCTCCATTTTTAGTTTGTTTCCTTTCCGGCTAGCACGAGTCTGGCGCTGTGATAAAGTTGGTGGGGTAGTGATTTAAGATTTTTCTTGTATACTTCGTTGGATTCTATATATTTTGCTTTATGAACTATAAAAGATTCGCACTATTGAAGCTTCTGTTTTTGTTTTTCGCCCTTGGACTGGCGGTATTTTTGGCGTTTGGTGTGCGTTCCAATGAATTCACTCCTGACCATAAGATCATCTTTGCTTTGGATATCAATAGGACGATGAATACCCAAGATGTCCTTTCTGGAAAGCAATATATCTCCAGGATAGCCGCAGCTAAGCAGATTATAGCTGATATCGTTCTAGCAGAGCCGTGATATTCCTATGGGCTTGTACTTTTCAACGCTGCTACTGAATATATTGTCCCTCCTACATTCGATACAGGAACATTCTTTCTCTATTTGATAGGAGTCACGACCAATCTTTTGCCTGACGGTCCCAAAGATTTTGATATTCTCTCCGGTGTCCTAAAAACCGATGATTACGCTTCCACGCTTATTGTCTCGGATTTTGATACGTTATCGAACCCCAAGCTTCATCTTCCTCTGGGAACTTCGCTTATCGGACTCGGTTCTCTAAAGGGTGATACACTGAGAACTGCCCAGGGAATCCGTTATTATGACAACGGCAAATCGGTTTCTAGCGCACGCAATGATAGTATAGTCAAGTCGTTTGGGGTCTCGTATACGACGGTCAGTGATATGGATGGATTCGCTCCTGAAAAAGTGATCTCCCATGGTATCTCTCTGCCGCTTTCTCAGCGCATTTTCTTGTATGCGTTGCTTGGTGTGCTCGTAATTCTTGCTATAATGCTCTAAAATAAATGAATGATGAATGATGAATAATGAATGATGAAAGATTTGCTAAAATAAACTATTGTAGATTACCATAGTAAATAAAGACACCTTACCATCGTTTTCCATTTTTAATTTTTAGTTTTTCATTGTTTTTGAAAAGTATGTCAGATATCTCATTCTTAGCTATTCCGAATATCGAGGGGATGCGTCTTGCACGATACATCAAGATTTTTGGCATCGTTCTATTGTTTGGGGTCTGTCTGTTTTTTATTTTGTATTTTTGGTTTACATATCGCAAGGGTAAGAAGCTAGTCCAAAAGCTGGATTCGTTTGATCAACGTGCAAAGGATATGGAGAAAACATTAGCGCTCGAAAAGATTCATAAAAGCACAGGTAAGGAGCTGGCGAGATTATTTGTTGATTATCTGGAAAGATTCGTTACAAACAAATCCTATGCGAATCTTACCGAATTGCTTGAATTACAGTGATTCACTGCCAAAGAAGCCCAAGAGCTTGCAGAGGTTTTATACACCGACAAAAAGATTTCCAAACACCTGGAAGATAAGATCAAAACCATGATTTAATTGTAGAGACATATCACGAAATGTCTCGTTAAGAGATGATTCATAAAATTATCTCTACAAAAAAACCATTATTTATTTCTTAAGCATTATTGCTTGATGTTGCTTGATATCGTAGAACAGTATGATGCCGAAAAAATAGCTCTGTTCCGCTGAGTACGGGAAAGGACGCTTCTCCATCTCGCACAGCAGCAGGATCATAAAAAAATTCTTTCTTTTTTGTGTAAAGTAGGAATTTTGGATATCGATGAACATGATAAGGTGGTCGTTTTCGGTGTGCCGAACGAATTTATCCTCACTCAGGTGAAAAAATTCTTTGCGAAGCCTTTGAAAGAATCTATCAATGCAACCTATAACGATCAGTTTTCTGTAAAGTTTATTGTTTATCCAAAATTCGCCAATAGCAACGACTTGTTGATCGATCTCAAGAAACTTTTGAACATCAAAGAAATAAAAAAATCTGAACTCTCTTCAGAGAAAAAGACCATCAAAAACGAATTGTCTGAATTTTTCGGTATCCTCTTCGATCCGAAATTTACTTTCGATACTTTCGTCGTCTGAGCTACCAATAATATCGCTTTTTCTGCGGCAAAAGCTGTTACGGCGAAGCCAGGACAAGCCTATAATCCGCTCTTTCTCTATGGAACGGTAGGACTTGGAAAAACGCATCTGATGCAGGCTATCGGTAACGAAATTATGGCAAAATTTCCAGAAAAAGTCGTTGTCTATCTGCCAACGAGCAAATTAATTGATGAGATCGTGACTGCGATTAAGTCAAATAAACTAACAAATGTCCTCAAAAAATTTGAGGATGTGGATGTATTATTGATCGATGATGTGCAATTCTTGGCGGACAAAGATAAAACGCAGGAGATTTTTCACAATATCTTCAATGATTTTCAACTCAAAAATAAACAAATCATTCTTTCTTCTGACCGTCCTCCGAAAGAACTCGTCCATGTTGAGCCAAGATTAAAATCGCGTTTTGCTTTGGGATTGGTCGCTGATATCAAATCACCTGATTTTGAGACAAGGATAGCGATTTTGCAGTCTAAACTGATGAGCAAGTGAGAAGATATGGATTTCTATCTGCTTGAAATCATCGCAAAACATATCAAAGAAAATGTCAGAGAACTCGAAGGCGCTTTGAATATCTTGCTTAGTAGGAAAGCAATTCTTCACAAGGATGTCGAAGAATCTGATGTCTATGAATGTTTGAAGACGTTAGGCTACAAGGTAGAGCATACGGCTGATGAGACGCAAGCGGTCGTTGAGTCCAATAGCAAGAGCACTAAGAATTTCGATGTTCTCGTCCATATGGTGGCTCAATATTATGGTATCGCTGTAGAAGATATGAAGTCTGAATCCAGAAAAAAAGAGATCACCAACGCACGTCAGATGTTGATGTTGTTGGCGAAGAAATATTTTTCACGAACGCTCGAGAGGATAGGTGATTACTTTGGTGGAAAAGGCCATGCAGCAGTTATTTATGCTATCAACAATACTGAGAAAAAACTCAAAAGCGACAAGGATATGTCACATGATTATGAAGTGTTTGTAGATCGACTTGGGAAATAATGAAGAGTTAAGAGTTAAGAGTGAAGAGTGGTGGAATTGCTATGATGGACTATAGTAAATTACGGCAGGGGATTGCCGTTTTTTTTATATTATTTCTTTGACTTGCTTACATCAAT
>CAZLLU010000042.1:0-5022 GCA_964560855.1 uncultured Candidatus Peribacteria bacterium
CAGATCCAGAAAAACTCAGAATACTTGAAGAACGTAAAATAGCAGACCAATAATAAAAATTAAAAATTAATAATTAAGAATTAAGAATGAAAGATTTGCTGGAATGAACTATTGTCGTTTTACAATAGTCTACAATAAGACAATTCATTCATCATTCATCATTCATCATTCATCATTCATCATTCATCATTCATTTTATTTTTGTAACAAATTGCTCGCCATGCAAACATTCTACAACAAACAAGGAGAAGAGATCAAGAGAACTCCATGCCAAGTTTACACCCGTGTCATGGGTTACCTCAGACCTGTTTCTCATTACAACATTGGAAAAAAATCAGAATTCTACAGTAGGAAGTATTTCGACGAGCAAAAAACTGCAAATTCAGCGTTCGTAAGACATTTTGCACCTGAATTTGTTGCATGTGGATGCCACAACTAATCGTGAAGTATCAATCTATGATGTATGATTTTTGTCATTTAATAAACAGATAATAAAGTAAAGTGAGGTAAGGTACAATGACGCCTTTCGAAAACTTTACTTTTTATTTACTGAAAAATAATCATGAACGATTTTGATAATATGCTTCTACAACACAAGCAACGGCATGAAAAGGATTTTACCAAAGAGCAATTACAACACCATTTGGTAGAATGCTTGGAGTTGTTGGAAAAATGAGATACACATCTCTATGCAGAGCTTATAGACCTTATCCAAATTGCTAAAGTCCATCTCCAACAAAATCTCAACGAAGATCAAAGAAACGAACTTATCGAAAGGAGATACGAAAAATTCATGAGCAAAATCCAGCAAAACAAATAATTTGTCCTCCTTGGTAAAGGAGGGGGTACCCTTTAGGGTGGAGGATTTATGGACAAAATCTACTAGTCCATAAATCCCTCTGTCCTTCGGACTTCTCCCTTTACAAAGGGAGACAACAATAAAGCAATATTTTATATCTCATTATAATGACCACCGTGCAGATAGCAGGAATCCAACAGTCCACTATGGTAGACTACCCAGGCAAGATCGCCTGTGTGGTTTTCACGATGGGCTGCAATTTCCGCTGCCACTTCTGCCACAACCCGGAATGCGTATTACCGGAAAGAATGCAATTATTTCAAAACGATTTAATTCCGGAAGAAGCGTTCTTCAATTTTCTCAAAGCCAGGAAAGGATTGCTTGATGGTGTTAGTATCTGCGGTGGTGAACCTACCTTGCGACCTGATCTTTACGACTTTGCAAAGAAAATCAAAGATATGGGATATCTCGTTAAACTAGATACGAACGGGAGAGATTACAAGATCGTCGAAAGGATGATCCAAGATAATATTCTTGATTATGTCGCTGTTGATTTGAAGCATTCCATGCACAGGTATACCGATGCGATAGGACTCGAACAGCCACCAGAGTTTTATCATAGCTATCAGAAACTCTTGGAAATATTATTGACGAGCAAAATAGATTTTGAATACAGGACAACGGTGGCCAAAGGGCTTCACACCGCTGACGATATAGAAAATATGGCGTTTTATATCAGAGATGCGAAACATTATTATCTCCAGAATTATATCGGAGGAAATACACTCAATCCTGACTTCTGAGGTACACCATTCAGCGACGAGGAATTGGAAGGATTTAAAAAAATAGCTGAACGTTATGTCCAGCACTGCGAGATACGTAAATAAACTAATTGAGAATGAAAAATTAATAATGAATAATGTATGACTTGTATATAATAAACTATAGTAAATTACAATAGTCCATTATAAGGTAAAATCCAACATTATTAATTCTCAATTATTAATTATTAATTAATTTTTAAAGTGATTCATACATTCATGATAACCTTCCTCAAAGGCTTTTTTCATTTTTTGCTTATTGGTATCCAAAACTTTCAACGGCATATTGATGTAAAATAAATGATCGACAAGCGGGAGATTTTCTACCGTATTTTTTCTCAGAAGTATTTCAAACGCCACGGAGAGTGCATCTATGACGTTAGTTTGCTTCTTATTTTCACTGAATCTATTGAGCGCTATGCCGATGATTTTATCTTTTGGATAATGCTTTTTTGCTATATCTACAGGAAAATTATTGGTCACTCCTCCGTCCATCAATACAGTTGTCTGATACGGAATTACCGGAAAAACACCAGGAATCGACATACTTCCTGTTAATATGGAAGCAAGATCACCTTTCGAATATAACATAAATTTTCCGGTATTTGCATTTGTCACTCCGATATAGACCTTATGGGAAAGATTGGAAATATCATCAGGAAGATCTTTTTTGAATTGTTCGGTAAATCGGTTCGATTTGAGGAGGCTTTTTTTGGAAAGGATGTTGAACGCGGAAATGTTCAGGAAATTTTTTGTATTGATGAATTTATCGAAGATCTCATCAGCACTATATCCTGAAGCTCGATAGCTGGCTAACATAGCGCCTGCGCTGACACCATAGATCGCTTTGATGTTTTTTTTCATTCACAGTTCTTCCAATCCTTTCAATACTCCTAAACCATAAAAACCTCTGGTCCCTCATCACGAGATCACCAGGACATATTTCTTCTGCTTCGAAAAGAAGGATAACATTCACATACTCTTAGACTATTATATAAATTTTATTAAGTATTAAGATCGCTTGCAGCGATTATTAAGAGCTTCGCTTATTAAGAAATTCTTTATTTCTTAATCCTTACTTCTTAATTTTTAATTTTTAATTTTTAATTTTTAATTCTTAATTCTTAATTTTCAATTATTTAGTTATTTAACAATTTCCGCCCAGTCTCCTGCTTTAGCTCCTGCGGCATTTGCCTCTTCGATATCGATATGAAAATCTAAAGCGTAATCATCTTTTGCTCTGACGACGACATTTTCAAACGTCAATGCTCTCTCTCCGCTTATATGCATTTTAACGATGTCTCAATTTTTGACTCACAATTCTTGTGCTTCCTTGACTGTGCAATGGAGATGTCTCTGTGCTATCATCGCATAAGGTCCGTAGATCTCACCAACCGGTCAGATGATTTTGATATATTCCAATCCTTTAGTATCTCCTGATTCTTTGATTGGCGCATTCGTACCCAGGATAAAATTATCTCCCATCATCAGCTCGACTTGAGAAATCTTCCTTGTCGGTCCGACTACTCTCACTGCAGCGATCTTACCTGCTGGTCACTCAAGGATCACTTGCTCTTGCGCGGCGTACTGTCCTGGCTGCGAAATAGCTTTTAAGACCTTAAGCTCGTAGCCTTTCCCGAAAAGTTTTTCTACATCCGCCTGTGATAAGTGAACATGTCTATTGGATATTCATAAGGGGATTCTCATTTTCTTGAATGTAGAATGTAAAATGTATAATTCAGAATTAATAATTTTTTTTATTTTGTCCTCCTTTGCAAAGAAGGGGAACCACGAAGTGGTGGAGGATTTAGTCGTGCGACACGAAATCCCTCATCCGTAAAATGCGGATACCTCTCCCTTTAAAAAGGGAGACAAATATGATTCTTTTAAATTTTCGACTTAGTAACCACTTCGTCTATCTGCTGATGTAATTCTTCGAACGTACCGTCGTTGGTGAAGAGATGGTCGGCGAGTTGCATACAGGCAGAAATATTCTGTTTGGTAGGATCAATATTATTCATCTCTCTTTGTTCATTAGCAACAAATTCTTCGTATGAGATTTTGTCCGTTTCACTTGCTCTCAATACCACTCTTTCATATCTGACCTTCGGGTCCGCATCGATCGCGAAAAGCAGGAAATGCTCTTTCTGTTTCAACGCTTCGACTTCGCCCACCGCTCTCAAACTTTCAATGATAGCATTTTTTCAATTCGCTTTTGCCTGCTCATAGAGCTGTTCGACAATATAGGATGGTCAGAATTCCGCACGCAAATCGTTTGCGACAATAACCATGCTGTCCC
Organism: uncultured Candidatus Peribacteria bacterium; assembly: GCA_964560855.1. Lineage (GTDB taxonomy): Bacteria > Patescibacteriota > Gracilibacteria > Absconditabacterales > Absconditicoccaceae > CAJBLF01. The sequence goes on from CAZLLU010000042.1 coordinate 3,920, forward strand.
TATTGACGGGCATCCCTCTCTTTTCGATCTCCTGGATCAGGTACGTGCGAACGGAATAATGCTGAAATCCCTTTTTCTGGACAAGGTAATCGACAATAGTTCATTTGCCGGCACCAAGTGTTCCCGTGACTCAGATAATTTTCATGGATCAGACATTACAGATAAACCAAGCTCATTATATAGATTTCATCAAACAAAAGAAAGGTTTTTTTATACTTCGAAACATCCGCCAAATGTACGCCACGAGATAGGATAATAAAAAGACAAACGCCAGACTCGTGCTAGCCGAAAAGGAGACAATCCAAACATGAAACACTACGTCATTCCTCACTACGCTACAGCCCGCCTTCGAGAAATCGAGGATCATTCCCGTCCCGCCTTGCGGGATAAACTCCAGCGGGAATCCAATTGGCTATATAGCAAGATGGATTCCCGATCAGGTCGGGAATGACGTGACCATAAAAGAACCGGAAATGACGTGACTATAAGAAAATGAAAATGAGATAATATAAGAGAAAAAGTAAGTCTAGCGAAGCGTTTGAATAAAGTAAACCCAACAAAGCGTTTGAAAGTAAGATCAGCTGAGCGTCTTTTTTGTGTTTGCAAAAAGAATCTGGAGCTCTATATATAAGAAATAAGATATTTTCTTCCTTTTACTTTTTTCCTGATTCCCATGTTAGAACAGATAAAAAAATATTATGCCGACAAAAAATTTTTCCGGAGAATTATCATCATTGCTGTGCTTGTTTTGCTCGTAACAATCCAACTCACCGGCAGGAAATCATCTTTGGTTTCATGAGCCAATGAGCATAGCTTCGCCGGCGAAGAAATGCCTACAAATGGGAGATACCAGTTGAACATTGAAAGACTCGATAGAGAGATCGCATTGATACAACTGAACCCTGCGCAATTCGCTATGATCTACAAAAGACGAAATCTCGTTATGCCGAAGATAGAAAAAGCGTTGAAAAACGCAGATCTCCCTGATGACTTAAAATATATCCCGGTCATCGAAAGTGCGTTAAGGGAGAATGTCACGAGCTCTGCTGGTGCGGCCGGCATCCGACAATTCATGCCGTGAACAGCCAAAAAATATGGATTGA
>CAZLLU010000043.1:0-4662 GCA_964560855.1 uncultured Candidatus Peribacteria bacterium
ACCTAACTAAAAATACTGCTAAAAATCTCTTGCATTTTTTCGTAGCATGATTATACTTTACGTGCTACGATTTTTTTAACACCAAAAAGTTACTAACCTTTTTTACATATTTATTATTATCACTATGGCAAAAATTATCGGTATTGATCTCGGAACAACGAACTCCTGCGTGTCATACATGCTCGGTGACAAATCAGAAGTCATCGCTAATGCAGAAGGAAAAAGGACAACCCCTTCTGTCGTATATATCAAGGGAGACGAATTGCTCGTCGGAGATCTCGCAAAGAGAAAGGCTATCTTAGAGCCAAAAAATGTTATCCATGAGGTGAAGAGATTCATCTGAAGGAAGTATTCCGAAGTTATCGGAAAAGAGCATCTTCCGTATGATATCAAAGAAGGATCAGACGGAGGAGTCCTAATCGTCATCGACGGCAAGGAGTACAAACCAGAGCAGATCTCAGCATTCATTATCAAGAAATTGAAGGAAGATGCAGAGAAATTCCTCTGAACACCTATCACGCAAGCGGTCGTTACGACGCCTGCTTATTTCAATGATTCTCAAAGAAATGCTACTAAAGCAGCTGGAGAAATCGCTTGATTGAAAGTCGAGAGAATCGTTAATGAACCGACAGCGGCTTCATTAGCATATGGACAGGGAAAAAATAAAGATGAAAAGGTAGTTGTCTTCGATCTTGGATGAGGAACATTCGATGTAACGATTCTTGAAATTGGATCAGAAGGAACCTTCCAGGTATTGTCGACTTCTGGAGATACCCATCTCGGAGGTGCAGACTTTGATCAAAAACTTATCAATTATCTTGTAGAACAGTTTAAGAAAAAAGAAGGCATCGACTTGACCAAAAATGCTATGGCAATGCAGAGAATTAAGAATGAAGCAGAGACAGCAAAACATGATCTTTCTCAGACAGAAAGAACAGATATCTCTATTCCATTCATTGTGACTGGTGATGATGGATTACCAAGGAATTTGGAAGAAACCCTTACAAGAGCACAATTTGAAAATATGTGTACTGATCTCTTCGATAGATGTAAAACACCATGTGTACAAGCATTGGAAGATTCTAAACTCAAGAAAAGCGAAATCAATCAAGTTATCTTGGTCGGTGGATCTACAAGAATGCCAGCAGTATTGAAACTCGTCAAAGATATCTTCGGTGTTGAACCTAAGGCTACCGTCAATCCTGATGAAGCAGTTTCTCAAGGAGCTGCTATCCAAGGAGGTATCATCCAAGGAGATGTCAAAGATATTCTTCTTCTCGATGTAACGCCATTGTCATTGGCTGTCGAAGTGGAATGAGGATTGGCACATGTCATGATTCCAAGAAATACCACTATCCCAGCGAAGAAAGAAAACGTGTTTACGACAGCTGCAGATAATCAGACAGCCGTAACCGTTCACGTCACTCAAGGAGAGAGACAATTTGCAAGAGACAATAAAGATCTCTGAATGTTCAATCTCGAGTGAATACCTATGATGAGAAGAGGACAACCACAGATTGAAGTGACCTTTGATATCGATGCAAATGGAATTTTGAATGTGACCGCAAAAGAGAAATCTACCGGAAAAGAAATCAGTCATAAGATAGAATGATCTACCAATATCTCTGATGAAGATATCACTAAGGCAAAAGCCGAGGCAGAAAAATTCTCCGAAGAGGATCGCAAGAGAAGAGAAGTTGTTGAGTCTAAGAACAGACTTGAAGCGCTTATCTATCAGATGGAACAGATGCTTTCCGAAAAGAAAGATCAAATCCCTGATGACGACAAAGAGAAGGTCAACAAGTTGATGGCAGACGGAAAAGCAGTCGCTGGCAAAGAATGAGTGACCAAAGAAGAGATTGATAAAGAGATCGAAAGAATCCAAAAAGAATTCGCAGAACTTTACAATAAATATTACGCTGCTCCATCACAACCAGCTCCTGATGCAGACAAAGAGATCGGCAAGGAAGGAAATGGTACCGTTGAAGGAGAAGTTATCGACGCAGACGCGAAATAAACTAAATCTACTGTCTTCCTTTACAAAGGAGGGGAACCCGCAGGGTGGAGGATTTATGGACTATCGTACTATCTGTCCATAAATCCCTCTGTCCTCCAGACTTCTCCCTTTATCCCGCTAAAGACGGGACAGGCGCCGGGAGACAGAAAACCACTCCACTCATACACGTCATTCCCGCCCCGCCTTGCGGGATAAACTCCAGCGGGAATCCATACAAAGCAAACTGGATTCCCTTTTTCAAGGGAATGACGCTGGAAGGGGTGGTTTTTTTGTTTGTATCTTTATCGACTATCGCTATAGTCCATACTAAGATATGCTTTTATTGGCAATCCATTGTTCTTAATTCGTAATTGAAATAATGTACTTTGTGCTTACTTGTGCTCTTGGATTGGAATCCGTAGCAAAAAAAGAGATAGAAATTGCAGGATATAAGGTCGTTTCTTCATGATCGTCATTCGTACGTTTCGAAGGGGAGATGGCAGCGATAGCCAAAATGAATCTCCGAAGTAGGGTCGGAAATAAAATTTTTTTGGAATTGAAAAAACAAAAAATCACTGATTTTGATGGACTCTTTGACTTGATTTCAACGATTGATCGAAAGATCTACATTCAGGATAATCCGATCGTCGTCACTGCATTATCCAAACAATCGCAGTTGGACAGTGTTCCTACCATCCAGAGTGTGGCAAAGAAAGCAATAGTGAAAAAACTTCTTCAGAATAAAATTGAGCATTGAGAATTGAAAATTGAAAATTCAGGAAAGCTTTTTGAAGACAAGAATTTACCTCCAGTGGAAATATTCGTTCATCTCAACAACAACGAATGTTCGATATTGCTCAATACGACCGGAGAATCTCTTCATAAGAGATGATACAAAAAAGCGACCGGAGAAGCACCGATCAACGAAGCATTGGCTGCATGATTGGTATTGTTGTCAGGCCGGAAATTCAGCGAACCGCTCTACGACTTCTTCTGCGGAAGTGGAACTATCGTTATCGAAGCTGCTTTGATAGCCAAGAATATCGCACCGTGAATGTTTAGAAAATTCGCTTTCCAGGAGTTCAAACGATATGATCAATCGATGTTTGACAAGGAATTTGAGACTGCAAAAGAAAAGATGATGACAAGCAAACAGCATACGCTCATTGCTTCAGATATTGATCCGAGGATGATTTCTATCGCTCAGGAAAACGCGAGACATGCGGGCGTGGCAGACTATATTACGTTTGAAGTCAAAGACGTGAAGGACTATTTAGACGGCCCGCCGCTCGATGGTTGCTTGGTTTCCAATCCGCCGTACGGTATGAGATTAAATATCTTTGATGTAGAACATATCCATCATATGATTACTGAATTATTCATCCATCATCCAAAATTGCACGGCGGTATTATTACGCCGAACGAAAGATTTGAAACTGATAAGAAATCATGATCCTGGAAAAAAAATATGTTTATGAATGGAGGAGAGAGGTGCTGGTTTTATAAAAAGAAGTTATTGAAATAGCCATTCACCCCTTAACGTCATTCCCGATCAGGTCGGGAATGACGTGGTGTTGTAGGGGTGAATGATAATTTTTTACTTTCATATGTTGTTATGATAAAAACTTCAATATTAGACGCAGGCAAGCTGCAGGAATTCGCAAAGGAGCGCAAACTCCAACCATTCAGGATCAAACAGATCCAGCAGGAGATATTCAAAAATCAGAATATCGATTTTGCAGAAATGACGACATTGTCCAAAGATCTAAGAGAAGATTTGGATAAATTTTTTTCGGTTTGTACCTTGAAAGCAGACAAAATCCTCGAAGATGAAACATCGACAAAAATCTGATTTCAGACGCACGATGGGTTTGTAATCGAAGCGGTTATCCTCTATCATCGACAGGATGAAAAATATCAAAAAGACGACAAAGAAAAACTGAATAGAATAACCTTATGTATTTCTTCTCAGGTTGGTTGTCCAGTTAACTGCTCATTTTGTGTTACGGGAAAACTAGGCTTCAAAAGGAATCTTACGCGAGACGAAATAATTTCACAAGTGCTTTTCGTAAACAATTACATTAAGAAAAAATTCGGCAAGCAGGAAGATGGGTCATTATATTCCGTCCGCAATATCGTCTTTATGTGAATGGGTGAACCGTTGTTGAATTACGACAACGTGAAGAAAGCGATTGAGATTATGCTCAGACAAGAAGCAGGATTTTCACTTTCTCGCAGACATATCACTATTTCGACTGCAGGAATCGTTCCATGAATCAAACAACTCGTCAAAGACGAAATCCCAGTCAAGCTAGCTATTTCTCTGCACGCGCCGAATCAAGAGCTTCGTGATAGATTGATGCCGATAGCCAAAGCATATCCGTTGGACGAATTGAATAGAGCAATCAGCGAGTATGTGAACGCTACAGACAACAGGATTTTCTACGAGTATATCATGATTAAGGACGTTACCGATAAACCAGAATTAGCGAAACAGCTCGCAGCTTTTCTCAAGAAAAAATTGGCTCATGTAAACTTGATTCCGTACAATACTAATCCTGCTATCGATTACGTTGAAAGCGATAATGCTTCTATCCAGAAGTTCAAGAAAATCCTTGAAGACGAATGAATCACGGTCACGGTCAGAGATAGTCTCTGAAGGAAGA
>CAZLLU010000044.1:0-4655 GCA_964560855.1 uncultured Candidatus Peribacteria bacterium
CCCAACGAGATACCGTTTCTCTATCCCGCAATATCAAAGTAATGAATAATGAATAGTGAATAATTAACAATGTTAGATATATCATTTTACAAACTATCGTAATACTACAATAGGCGATACAAAAGTAACACCATCATTACGTCATTCCGGCGTTAGGTGTTGGTGCCGGAACATTATTAATTTTTAATCATTAATTATATTCTGGGGAACTAGGATTCGAACCTAGACTGACGGAGTCAAAGTCCGCTGTCCTACCGTTAGACGATTCCCCAATCTTTTTAACAGTATAAAGACAAAAATGTCCTGCATACACAGAAGTGTGATGTATATATACATTTACTATGCCAATGCAAGTCAAAATACACAATTATGTATTGAATTAGCTCACCAAAACGGTACATATCAAATTAGTCTAAATTTACCTATTTTACCTATATTTCAAGGAATATCATGAGGATTCTTACATGAGTTAAGCCTACTGACAATCAAATCCATATCTGAAATTATTTTGGTGCAATCAAACCTATGATGGATTTAGCAGAAAAGTTTAAAGATGCTGAAATATTTTTGTTTCTAGCAAATATGCACGGATTCACCCAGTTACACGACTGAAATCAAGTAAGGCAAAATAGCATCAATGTATTGAAGCTATACGCAGCATGCGGTGTGGATCTCAAAAGATTTATGATTTACAATCCTGCAGAAATTGCAGGGCACGCGCAGCTCAATTGGGTACTCACCTGCCTTACCCATATGGGATTTATGGAAAGAATGCATTCCTACAAAGAGGCATTAGACAAAGGAAAAGCAAAAGAAATAAGTGTAGGAGTATTCTGTTATCCTATATTAATGGCAGCAGATATCCTGATATATGATTCAGATATCGTCCCTGTAGGAAAAGACCAAAAACAACATGTAGAATACGCAAGGGATATCGCAATGAAATTCAACAATGCTTTCGGAGAAACCTTCAAAATACCTGATGTTTATACGCAACCAGATGTAGGGACTATTATCGGCGTGGATGGCCGCAAGATGAGTAAATCATACAATAATTATATCTGACTTCTCGACGACGAAAAGACTATCCTCAAAAAAGTAAAACAGATCTCCACGAACGCACAGACCGTCGAAGAACCCAAAGATCCAGATCAATGCAACATCTATAATCTCTGTAAATTATTTTTGACTCCAGAAGAAGACAAGAAGCTGAGAGAAAGATATGAACTCTGAGGATTGAGTTATAAAGATGCAAAAGAATATCTCTTCGAAAAAATCATGGGATTTCTGAACCCTATCCAAGAAAGATACAAGAAGATAACCGACAAGGAAATTATAGATCTGATCGAGAAAAACACCAAGATCGTAAAGAAGATGGCAGAAAAAAAGATAGAGGAAGTATACAAGAAAATAGGATTCAGTTTATAATATATTAAAAACAAAACAATAATCGACGAAGACGATAGCATCAAAAACAAAGATCGGATAGAGGAAGTCAACAAAGAGCTCCTACGATTATTTTAGATAATAATACAACAGAATGACTACACAAGACGAACCAATAGACCTTAGCATACTGGATACAAAGGAATTGAAGAAGATCAAGGACAAAAAAGAAAGAGCAGATCATGTAATGGACATCATTCGCGAACATGGATTAGACAAGGATAAAGCGTTCATGGATGAGATCGAGCCGCTCATGGAAGAATTATTGAAACAATAAAAAAAACTGTCCGTATAGGACAGTTTTTTTTATTGAAAGAAATATTATTTAGGTTGCTCAGGTTCTGGTGTCGGAACTGGTGTAGCTACTGGTGTTTGTTCGACAGGAACTGATGTAGCTACTGGTACTTGTTCGACAGGAACTGGTTGCTCAGGCACAACAGGCTGTACAGGAATTGCTGTTGGCGGAGGTACTACTTGTTGAATTTTTTCAGTAGCTTGATTAACAACAGTAGTTGCCTTGGATGCGACATCCGTAGTCTTCTCTACGACCTTATTCGCTGCATTCCAAACTTTGCCTACGATATTATCAGCTTTTTGTGCTGTAGCCGAAGTATTTGGAGCACCAGTGATAGGATCAGGTTGCCCTGTTATTCTCGCAATGAATCTTGCTAATCTATTGAAAAAATTTTCCAAAGCGCCCGATTTCGCAGGTTCAACAGGAGCTGCTGGCATAGGCTGAGCTTGTACTTGTTCAGATGTAGGAGGAACAACTGGCGCTGGTTGCGCTACAGGAGCCTGTTCTACAGGAGTTTGCACAGATGCAGTATCTTGTACAGGTGATTGATTGTTAGGAACAAATACGCCTGTAGGTATACCTTCAGGAATTCATGCATTCGTTGGAGTTGTTTGATTCGGTTCCATCGAAAGAGCTTATAATATAAAACCATAAGTAATTGTATTCTTTTTCGCAGATTTTGCAAATTTTACGAAGGATTTGAAGAACTAACCTCAGGAAAAACACTTGTTTTTTTTATAAAAAATTATACAGTAATGATATTTACCAGAGATAATCTCATAAATGACAATATATGAAGGATGATGAGAAAGAATAGATACGCGACTAAGTAAAGAGTTTCACTACTCCAGAAGCTTCTTTCATCATATCATCGAAAGATGAGGCGTCAAAGCGAACAACAAAATAGTGAAAAAGTCCTATCAATTGAAAAACGGCGATGAAATAACGATTGATGATGTCACAAGATATCTCTCCCCTGTTTTGCTTGATGAAGCACCGGATATCAAGATTCCAGTGATTCTGGAAAAAGATGATTATCTCGTTATCAATAAACCAAAAGGAGTATTATCTCATCCCAAAACAGTACGGGAAGTCCATGAGCCATCAGTCGTAGGATTTCTCTATCATACATATAAAAATCTACCTTCTATCGGAAATTTCATCAGAGCGGGACTCCTCCACAGGCTCGACAAAAATACGGACGGACTCATGATCATCGCGAAAACGGAAAAATGATTGGAGCATTTCAAAAAATTATTTCAATCGAAATCAGAAAGTGAAAGCATTCAAGGGAAAGAAGGGACAGAGCTGAAAAAATTCTATAGAGCAACATGCGAGATCACGCCGGAAGGAAAAAAATTCATCGAATGAATCAAGCAATTCCCACACATCATCGAAGAAGTCGTGAAAGCAAAATTACCGCATACCATGCCGAAAATCTGAATCACAAAAATACTTAATATACAAAGAGACAACCTTCTACCTTCTACCTGCCACCTTCTACTAGAAATCTTAACCGGCCGCACCCATCAGATCAGATATCATCTCTCACATCATGGATTGCCGATCATCGGTGATTATCTTTACGGTGATCCAGAAACCAAAGAGCCGATGCAATTGACGGCATACAAACTGATTTTCAGGGATCCTGAGAACGAGCTCATCACCACAGAAATATAATTGAGACACAATAAAAAACTGAAATAAAATGAAATTTTTGATGATGTCGAAATTATCCCGCAAAGCAGGATAAAAAAAAAGCTGACGGAACAAAAACCGACAGCTTTTACCATTCATCGGCATCTTTAGTGAAATAATTTGCCGAATTTTCTTTGGACGTAATTACGGATATAGTTTGCTTTGTATTTTTCTACTATGTCCGAAATCTTAGTCATGATAGCGGTTTCTTCAACTTCGCCACAATGATGGTTGATAGCGGTTCCGAACATTTTCATCGTCGGACTCATCTCCGTGTATTTTTTGAACAAAGGAGGCATTCCTTCTTTGATCTCACGAAGAGAAGTGATGAGAATCTTTCTGTCATCCTTTTCATTGTTGCTATTGAAAAGCTGTTGGAGCAAGGATATTTCACTATCCAGCCCCTCAGGGATCAAATCCAACTTAGGAGAAACTAAACCATCAGGATCAGGGAAGTGCTTAGCCATATAATATAGTATCATATTCCGAGCCTGGCGATTGTATGTCATATACATCGTCACTTTTCCGAAAAAGTACTGGATATTATCTTCCTTGTGATCAACAAACAAGGTACCTAAGCCATCAAAAAGATTGTCTAACGCATAGAGAGCTTTTTTGGGAGCCTTATATCCTATACGTTGTTGATACTTCGGTTGAACGAATGAACGTCCAAGTTCGATGGTGAATGGAGCGTATAAGCGGATAAAATCATCCGAATAATTGAACATATCCATAGTAGGAGAATCAATTGTCGTACGTGCTTCATTGATGAAATGTTCCATCAATGCATAGCGATATCCGCCTACAATATCATTTTCTTCAGGATTCCATACAATGAGCTGTTTGAAGCCATTCATTGCATACGTTTCTTTTTGATCAGGATCAGGAGAAGAGTATTCATCCCAGCGATCAATATCTATGGACAATCCTGTTCCTCCGCCACCATTTCTGAAGGACATTTCACGCAGGATTCCTACCTGCTCCATCAATCTCGGACACTCCCGGCCAGAGAATGTGTAAATTTGATTTCCACCATGCTCGGTCTCCTTCACATAACGAGCGTTTCTCAATTCTTGTTCTAAGAATGGATATGGGAGTAATTCTTTAATTTTTTGTACATGCTTTGTCATAATAATTTTTTTATTTGTTTTTTATTTGTTTTTTATTTGAATTGACATTTTAAGAAAATAATATCAAAAATCAAATACAAAAAAAA
>CAZLLU010000045.1:0-4254 GCA_964560855.1 uncultured Candidatus Peribacteria bacterium
GAAATGAGATATATTGTCCATGTTATGGATGGTAGACATATGTGAATGGGTGATGACGTCAAATATTATTTTCAAGATAAATATTCCAAGAAATTCTGTGATGAACTGGAATGAGCGTATACGTGATTCTTTAAACAAGATGGAGTCGAAGAATGATTCACCAAAAATAAGGATGCCAACTTTGAATTCGCTAGAGTGGAATATTTCAGGCAATTGGCCGATAGACCGCAGCAAGCTTTGCCGTATCTCAAGGTCATGGCTACCAAAGCTATCAATGATACCCAATGGCAGGTGTTTGAAATGGCTGTCTTAGCAGGATTGCTTTCTGGGGTGTTTCTCAATATGACATTTGCATCTACGCAAAGCTTCATCCAAAAAATCTGCAGAGCTAGAGGTTTTGTTCCGTGAATATTCGCAAAAGATATCAAACATCAGACCAAAATCCAGAGACTTCTCGATATTTTTAGCGGAAATACCTTTACTTCATCCACATGATATTCTTCTTCAAACTTTTCTTATAGGACAAATATTTGAGCAGCATGATTCTTGGCTAATTTTGCGACCGATAGTAAAAAAACGCCTTGGATTAGTCAAACCATAAAGATTGGGGATTCTCAACAGCCTATCATGCCTGCATTGAGCAAATTCCTTTCGTTGACTGGTAAAAATCATGAAGGAAAAACACTTCTTGATCTGCGTTCAGATCCTAAACTTTCGCTTTCTGATAAATCGTTGATAAAAGAATATCTCGAAAAATCCAATGAAAAAGATGAACAGTATGATAGAGATGTCGCTAACAACACTTCTTCGCTTACCTGATCTATCTTGACCAAAAGTCAGAGCGTCGTTGAAAAGATGACGTCATTGAAAAAGGAATGATTCAATGGAAGCAATGGTGATGAAATCCAAAATATGAAAGCGTTTTCCAATAATATGAAAGAGGCTATTCCTATGATCAAAGAGTCTGCAGCTAATGTGGAGTTTTTCCTGGAAAAATTTTTCAATCGGTTTTGAGATAGGTGATTTGCCGGTGATGGAAAAACCAAATTGATTCAGAGACTAAAACGATGCAAAGCCCATCCATGAAGTGATGCTGATGATATCTTGGAATATAGTATTGTCGGTGAAATCCTGAATGTTTTGTGTAGTCATGATACCAATGTCCCTGATGAATTAATGGGAGCTCTCAGAGCATGGAAAAAATTCTTTGTAAATAATCTTGATACGATATTGGATTCCAATGTTATCGCATCTGCTTTTGGTCCTCAGCATGTCGGTGAACTCGATAAGCCATTGCTTGTCTTGGAGCCTTGGGATACTGCTGCTATGCTGTTGGATAATGAAGCTAAATATTTTTACAATCAGACGTTGGATCAAGCATGAAAAAGAATGATGAATGACAGATTTAGAACTTTGAAAAATTCAAAAAAATATCTTAACGCTTCTTTGTATACTCTTGCTGATCAGGTGGAGAGAAAATGCATCTGATTTACCAATCGTTTCAAAAAGGATCCTGATGAAATCAAAAAAACCGTTATGAAGTCTTCAGCCACTTCATCCAAAGCTACAGGTGCCAAAATCAAAAATACTGATGTGATCAATGAGGTGAGAAGTATATTGCAAGGAAATCCTGTAAGTGAGGAACCTGATGTCTATGATGATATCCCTCCGTTTGGTTTCTAATCATATATCCATATATTTTCTGGCTCCGTTTCGGCGGGGCTTTTTTCTAAAGATATAAATTCTACATTATAAAAAATCCTAAAAACTTCGATTTTTTTTGTGCTTTAAATATTCTTTTCTTGATTTTATCTCTATTTTCGCTACCACCTGGACATCAAAACAGAAATAGAATATTTACCCTAAAAACACAATCATATGAAAGGAAAATTTATCGTTTTTTATGGGATCAACAACCTGGGTAAGACTACTCAAATAGATTTGTTGGTTCCGAAGCTGAAAGCGCTTGGGATTACTGCATCATATCTAAAATATGGTGTCTATGATTTCAAACCTTCTGGTGAGATGCTCAATGAATATCTCAGGAAAGGCAATCCTTACGAATTTTCTCCGCGCGAATTCCAGATGTGTCATGCACTCAATAGAACGCAATACGAACCGACTTTGAAACAAAGGCTAGAATCCGGTGAATGGATCATAGCGGAGGATTACAAAGGAACCGGAATCGCTTGGGGTGTGGGTGCAGGAGTCGATAAAAAATTTCTTCTTAGACTCAATTCTCATCTCCTGGAAGAGGATTTGGCTATCTTGTTCGATGGCGAGAGATTCGTCTCTGGGATAGAAGCTGACCACAAACATGAGCAAGATCATGAACTTACCGCTAAGGTGAGATCCGTTCATCTTGAACTTGCCGAAACGTTCGGTTGGCCTATCGTCAATGCTAATCAGCCTGCGGAAGAAGTCCACAAGCAATTATGGAAATTGATTGCTGAAAAATTCCAACTTCCTGCATAAAGGATACTTGTTATGCTACATACTCCTGGGTTTTTCCAGGAGTTTTTTTGAATTTGAAAATCGGAGCGAATTTGTTATACCTTATTTGCTTATTTTTATTGTATATGGAATAATGCTAGGATCACGTGTAAGGATAGCTCTTTTGACCTCGTTTTTCACTTTTGCTTTTGCAATGTTGTTTTTGGCTTTGTTTGAAAACTATGCAAATGCTGAAACTGTTGAATCTGCTTCTGCGCGTGGTGTTCCGGTTGTTGCTACGTCTGATATCAAGCCGATCGTTGAACATGAGATCGTGCCTAGTTTCGGATTAGTCCATGAATCAGCTCTGGAATTTGATTTTGAACAAGATGATTCTTTTCAGAAATTTCTTCATGATGAACATCCATTCAATGATTCTTCTTATGCTCCTACAGATTTGCTTCCTATCAACTCCAATTTCACTGCTAACAATTCTAAGGCATTCAAGCTCAGGGAAGAGGCCGGTGTTCAATTCGCTGATATGGCTCGGCATTTCTGGAATGCGTTTAGTGGTGATAAATTGTGGGTTACTAGCGCGTATAGAAGTAGTGGATTACAGTGATATCTCATCAAACAATGATGTGCATTGATTAGATGCGCAAAAATATGAACGAGCGAACATCAGGCAGGGTTGGCTGTGGATATCAAGGTAATTACGAGATGAGGCAAGGGATATTCGCTTGATCCTGCTAAGCCCAACAAATATTACGAGCGGCTCAAAGCCAATGCTCATAGATTTTGATTTCATAATACGTACCAAAAATGAGCAGAAATCGACGGGAAGATGACCGAATGACGGCATCGGAGATATGTAAGAAAGGAATTGGCTACGGTGTTGCATGAAAACGATCAAACGTTCGCTGAATACTACTTCAATACGATGAAAGATGAATGATGAATAATGAATGATGAAGGAATTGCTAAAATGGACTATAGTAATTTGCAATAGTATGTAATAAGATATACCAACATTATTCATTATTAATTTTTAATTGTTAATTTATTTTGCCATGAACGCTAAGAAGAAAGATAATCTTCAGGAAAAGCTTGAACAAGCGCAACAGCAGCAGGATCAGAAACAAGTGACGGATGATTGATTGGTTGTAGAGCTGCAAGCCAAAATCGTTCAGCTTGAACAAGAAAAAAAAGAGATAGAGGAGATCGCCAAAAGATCTCAATACGAATACGTCAATCTCAAGATGGACTTTGACAGATATCAGAGACAGATGCAGGAAGCTAGCAAAAATATGGAAACGGATTCGCTTATCGCTGTCGTCAAGAAATTCCTTCCTTTCCTCGAGGATTTGAGGAAATCCTTGGAAAATATTACGGACGAACATATGGAAGATCCGCTCACCAAAGGTGTTCAGATGATTTATGATAAATTCTTGAGAACATTGGAAGGTTTCCATATCAAAGCTATCGATGCGATATGACTTGCTCCTGATTCATTTTTGCATGAGCCGGTGAGTTTAGAACCTACAGAAGATAAAAAGATGAAAGGAAAAATCACCAAGGAATTTGAGAGGGGATTTATTTACGAAAATGCTGCCGATAAGAGGGTTATTAGACCGTCGAAAGTGATAGTAGGACAATAAGAGTGCAGAGTTCAGAAACAAACTAAATAATGAAATAATAAAAAAAACAGGAGATGAGTCCTGTAAAGTTTAATTGCTCAGGATGGGACTCGAACCCACACGCCTTACGGCATACGAACCTCAATCGTACGTGTATACCAAATTCCACCACCTGAGCTTTTTG
>CAZLLU010000046.1:0-4201 GCA_964560855.1 uncultured Candidatus Peribacteria bacterium
ATATCTTATGACTGACTGTTGTCATCCCTGCGTATCCCAATCTTGTGACCTATTTTCAAACAGATTATTTTATGATTTCACTCGGAACAACGCTTTTTGCGTTGTTTGGACTGTTTTCTAGTCCTATCTTATGAATGATATCCGATAAATATGGGAGAAGACCAGTTTTGTTGATCTCTGTTCTGTCTACCTTTTTGAGTTATGTGATCGTCGCGTTGTCGTGAAATATTTATATCTATATGCTAGCGAGAATTGTTGCTGGTATGGCTTCAGGAAATATCTGAGCTGTTCAATCCATTCTTAGCGATATTTCAGCAGATCACAAAGAGCGTGCAGCTAATTTTTGATTATTTGGAGCCGTGTTTGGAATAGGATTTATTATCGGTCCTGCGATTGGAGGTCGATTGCTTGGATATGGAGTCAAAATGCCGTTCATTGTCAGTGGAATCTTAGCATTGCTTAATCTGGCATTCATCTTCCGAGGAGTTCCTGAGACGAATAAACTTCTCGATAAAGCGAAGAAATTACGTATTGGAGTTCTTCGTGTATTCAAAGATATGTTTGTCTCCAACGAAAAGAAATACTATTTCGTTTTCTTGATCGTAAATCTCGGTATCATGATCTATCAAATGTCGTTTACGTTGTATCTCTCCAAATTTTTTAATATTTGATGAGAACAGAGTGGATATATCATGGCATTATTCTGACTTATCATGGTCATCAATCAGTGATTTTTGTTAAAACCATTTCGGCTCAAGAGGTTCACCAACAAAAAATTGGTTAGTATCAGTCTCTTTTGAATGATTATTTGTTATCTTTGAGCGTTTATCTTTTCATGAGCGATTCCGGTGATTATACTTGTCGCTTTGAGTAGTATATTCGGATGAGTGTTTCGCCCTGTCTTCCAAAACATGATGCTTGGAAATAGACAAGATGTCGGAGCAGTGAATGGAAATATTTCTGCTTTATCCAATCTTGCAAATATTTTCTGACCGCTTATCGGTGGATATCTCATCAATCTCAATATCTCTCCATTTGGTTTGGTTGCCTTGCTTATCGCGTTGGGCTATCTCTATGCAAAAAAACATCTTACGAGACAAGTGGCATAGCGTGTATTCTTTTTTACTTATGTCAATCTAACTAGCTGCCTTTGGGCAGCTTTTTTTGTTTTTTTGGTATTTGGCGGTATAATAGAAGTGTGAAAAATTTTATTTTGTGGGATATATGCTATGGGTATTCAAGATCAGATAGATAAATTCTCCAAGTTTCCTTATGAGACCAAAAAAGCAAAGGTTGTTGATATGCTCAATAAGCTCAAATGAACTCATGATATGTTTGCAACCTTGTATGCTAAAATCACTGCAGCATCTTCGGTTTCAGAGGAAATTCTCTTGAAAATATATCAGTGAATATTCGAGATTGCAGCGGAATTGGAAAAGGGGAATACCACCAAAGCTCAAGAAAAACTCAAACATATGTCAGACGTGCTTTTGGCTATCAAACAACAAGAAGAAATGGAAATGGCACGTGAAGGAAATCCAGATGATATGTTAAAAAATTTATAAAAAATAGTTTTATTGTGTAATTGTTATTACCATGTCAGAAATGTTACAAAACAATGTAGAACAACAAGAATCCTTGGAAAGCACTGAAACGAAAGCTGTTGATGTGATTGCTTCTGCAGACAAAGCATCTGTCGATAATGCAGTCAAATCGTCTTCTTTGTCTGGTGTCTCAACAGAATCTTTTGAAACATCTTTGAACGCTAAAAATGTACAATCTTTTCTTGAGACTACTAATGAGCTTAAATTTTGAACTATTGATGCAAGTAATTCTAAAATTTCTCTTGATGCAGCTTTTTCTGCTGTTATGAAAAATGCGTTTCCTAATGCGAAATCTATTGAAATGAAAGATATTTATGCACTTTCTGATACGCAAAAGGCTGATTTGGCTTGGAAGATTGTAGCTATACAACCATTGTCTGCTGATCAAAAAGATAAAAAAATCCGTTCGTCTAGTGGAGAAATTGTTAAACTCTCAAGCATAGAGACAGCTTTACTTTATGGATTACCTATTTGAACACAAACAAAGCTTCCTCAATGAGATAGTTATGCTCCAAGATGAGTACAATTGGATATGTCACCATATTCTGTTTCTAGAGCTGATTTTGAACTTTATTCAAAAGCCGTAGCAGAATATAAAAATGATACATTCAAAAAGGTTTTTTCTTCTTTTTATAAACCTCATGATGCTATGCCTTCTGTAGTGCCTACTACGTATGCTTTGGCTACATGAGATTTGCGTACAAGCACTACAGGTATCTGAGGCGTCTGAAATCTATGAAGAGAATCATTTATCTATGATTTTGGTTCTAAAAATACACAGGTGAATAGTGTGCGTTTTTGACCTGCAAAAAATTCTATAAATATTTCTGTTTGAGCTGAGTGAATAGATAAGGCATGATGAGAAATCGCTTTTGCACTCACTTCTCCTGATGGTAAAGAATATACTATAACATGAACGTATACTTCTGAGTGACTTGTTCTCCAAAAAGATCCTAGCTTGGCATGAGTCACCGTAAATGGTGCTATGATTACTATTCCTGAAGCATATAAAAATTGGGATATTAAAGTACAAACAAAATCTAATCAATATGATAATTGAACGTATGATGAGATCGTTTTCCCTATTTCAACTGACGGAATTATTGCGAAACAACCTGCTGATGCCGCAGATACATATCAAATGAACAATGAAGTAAATTATAAGCTTGGAGAGTATAAACTCACAGACAAACAATTAATGTCTATTAAAAATAGTATCGTAGATATTGGTGATTATGGAAGAAGAATTCTTTCAGATACATTACCTATTACTTTGTATGCATGAGTTAATGATGTTTCTATACCAGATTCTAAGATTGGTCCAGCTTTCTTGCAAAATAAAGAATTATTTTCAGATGATAATTATTCCGTCATTAAACATGATATTAAAAACAATTCTATAAAAACAATCCGAACAGAATATCAAAATAAAATAGATGGAATGACTGCTGTAGAAATGGGTAATAGTGCTTGGTCTGGTGATCAACTGAAGGCACAAAAGCTGCTTACAAAATTGAGAATGTTGACTGTATTAGAACAAATGGATAATAATCCACGCGTTACCGCTCTTATTAATCAAAATAAACTTACTATTACTTCTGATTATAAAAACGAAAAGACTTCATGAATCGATATTAAACCATTTACGTATGTTGAGAAAAAATAAATACATTTCTCTATAGTGAAAAAGAAGAGCATAATCGCTCTTCTTTTTTGTAAAGTATTTTTATCGGTGTTATTTAGTCATATAAGCAAAATTTTGTACCATAGTATCAAAGTTTTTATCATATCATATTGCACAAGTATTTATGTATGGAGATATAATGTTTTCTCGATGTCTTGGACTTCACTGCACAGTTAGCATAATATCATATACGCTTCCATGTTGATCTACACCTACTAAATTTTCTTCAAGTCCTTTGTATTTTCCTTTTGAATCTTTTGTTAATTTAACGTAATCCAGTAAACCATATCTACTAAATCTTTCGCATGGTCATTCTTTTCTTTTGTTGGCATGTGAACAAGGCTCTTCTCGTCGTTTTGTTCCATTCTTTTCTTGAGCGAATTCATATGCTATTTTCTCTATTCTGTAATCATATGTTAAAGCTGACAATCCGTGCTCTTTTCTGATTTCGTTTATTCTATTAAGTGTCAATTTTCTTACTACTTCTGGACTTAATAACGATATATCCATATGCAGCATTTTTTTGTAGTCATAGGTGTCTAATCAGAGTAGTTGGCTTTTTGTGCTATTCTGTACTTGTCCTATATTTGCTTTGCTGTTTCCATTTTCTGCGGTTTGTGAAAAAACTTCCTGTCCATTGATTCCCAATGCGGCTCCTGTTATCATAAGTCATGCGGCTATGTTGTGGATTTTTCCCATGAGATCTTTTATATAAAATTACCTATATATTATACATAAATTTACATTAAAGTCAAATTTGTTCTATGGTACATAATTCACCTTGTTTTTTAGCTAATTGACTTGAATTTTCTCGCTAAGAAACTACATTAAAATGTAATGAATGATGAATAATTAATGATGAATGATGAATGTTTGTTTTATTTACGGACTATTGCGATGAAAGAAAATATTA
>CAZLLU010000047.1:0-4043 GCA_964560855.1 uncultured Candidatus Peribacteria bacterium
GTGTTGTGAAATGGTATATGTGAAAGTGGAGATATTATCTGGTCGAAGCCACTATCGTGAACAATAGTCAGAAATATTTTTGATGTTCAATGGAATTATAGTTGATTGGATTGTCTTATTTCTTGATTGTCGCTTCAATTGCGAGATCATAATAATCAATGGATCAGTCTCTCAACGTTTGCTTCATGAACAACTTCATATATTTTTGATTCTAGAAGACTGTATAGCTTCCAAACCAATGGTTTTTATCACATCATCGGAAATACTGGTGCAGGAAATTTCATGCTCTATTCATGAATAGCTACCTGAACATATTCACGTTTGTTTACCTGATATAAGCTCAGATTGCTTACTCCGGCTGCTCTCCCATTGACTGAATCATCATCATTCACTATAGATAATCAGATTCCTACATTGACATGAATCGCTTTGGCTTCAAGCTGATCGACTACGTGATATCTTTCTGAAAACAAGACGATCACTTTATCGTTTACCGCTAGCGAATTGCTCGATAATGCGACTATTACCTTGTGATCCAAGGCAGCTACTTTGTCTTCACATTCATGATTGTCGTATATCTATACATGGACGTTAAATTCTTTGTTCTCTGAGGGTCCATTAGCAGTAAATATATCATTCTCTGATAAAGCAGGAAATACATGATCTGTATCCTTTACGTGATCGTTCACTTTTGATATGACTAGGCCTACGGTCACTGGATTTATCTTCAGTGAATCTTCTAGTTGATTGTTGCTTGATTTCGTATGATCAGAACCAATCCAATATACGCTTAATTATCGAAAAACAGGCACTCCATATGCCACTGGCAAGAGCGCTGCATATTTGACCGCTCATCAAGCGCCATTTATCTGAATCGAAAGGAATCAGCTCTATGTATTCACTTTGGATATCATAGATCAAGCAGGCAATAGTAGAGCAGTGACGTGAGAAGTAACGCGAACAAATCTTGGACAGATTATTTCTGCTATCTCTATCGTTTCTACAACAGGTGATCAGCTGCTTACTGGCAATCTTGCTACTTTGGCAGTTACGCTCAAACAAGAAGTCGAAAAATTCAATGCATGCAAAAATGTGCTTAGCTATTCGCCTATAGTCGTAGAGGTAAGACGCAATGATTATACTATCCATATGCCTAAATTCAAAAAATCACAAGTAAAGACGCTGGTTAACGCGTTCACGTTGTTTGTATTGGATGAGATCAAAGGCGATTATAAAATCACCAAAGCTGATATCGAAGAAATCACTGATAAGTTCGATGACTTCCTCGTTATCCTAAAACTTTTGAGAGACGATGATAATGTATGTAAACAGAACCTTTCCAATTATCATATCGGTCAGTTCAAGAAAATGTTGGAAAAATATGATATCAATATAGACTAATGCGCTTCGCGCGATAAAAGCTCACTACGTTCGCGATAAAAGCTTCGCGATAAAATGATAAAAAGATGAGTCCACTGATGTGGACTTTTTTTTAATTTTTTTTAACAACATCATCTTCGTTTCCCCTTTGACTTTGCAAAGGACAAGTCCTCCTATCAGGGGAGACTCTAGTAATCGTACTCCTCGGCGCCTGCCCCGTCTTTAGCGGGGATAGGAGAGAGCCTGTCCCGCACAAGCTGCGGGATGGGGTGAGATTGTTTGCGAAAAGGTTGAAGAGGAGGTTCGCGACAAAAAATAGACTAAATGTGGCTGTATTTCAGTTACTTTTTGTCAATTGTTAATCTATATTTGTCGCGAAGCATTTGTCTATTTCGAAAGTTTTATAGCTCTTTCCGTCTCAGAGATTTTCTTTATTTTTACTATGACACTATTTTTCACTGGCAGTTTATCGATGAATTTTGGCCGCTCGATGACGATATGCTCGTATTCGTTGATCTGATCGATGATTCATTTTTCTACTAATTCGTCATAGTGCTTGATTCTGTACATATCGATGTGAAGCAGCTTCGAACCGTAGACGTTGAGGTAGGCGTACGTAGGGCTCTGAACGTGATGTTCGTCCAGTCAAAGTCCTTTTGCAAATCCTTTGGTGAGGAGTGTTTTCCCTGCTCAGAGATCTCATTCCAATAGGAGAATTTTATATTTTTCTGCTAATTTTTGACCGAATTTGATCATTTCATCAGGACTACTTATCTTTGGCATAATTGAAAATTGAGAATTTAAAATTGAGAATTTTGACTAAATAACTAATTGAAAATTGAAAATGAAAAATTGAGAATTATTGTTTTGTATTTAGGTTTATTTTTGTTGTCTTAATTATTTTTGTGAGAATTGCTATTATTTCATTTATACTATCTATATGCTCTTTGTAATTCATATCTACAAGTTTGCTTTTTTCTAGAAGAAGTAACCAGTATAATGTCTCTTGCGCTTCTTTGAGGGAAATGCTTATTTTATGTAAAAAATCTCTTTTAGATTCTCAGGAATTTGATTCTATAAGATTAGCTCAAATGCTTGTTCCTGATCTTAATAATTGTTTAGAGATAATGAATTCTTTATTCTCTGTTAATCTTTTATAGAGATGTATCGCTTTAATTTAGAAATCAAAGCTTTTTTCTAAAATTACATTCTTGTTCTTCTCCATTTTTTGTCGTATAGAATATAAAAATCTCGATGTAAATCCTGTTGAAAGCGTGCTCTAATTACCTATAAATTTTAGGTATTTGTTTTTTGTATTCAAGTAATATTCTCAATTGTCAATTTTAAATTGTTAATTAATGGTTTTGAAGTTCTTCCTCATCGATTGATCGAACTTTCTCTATAGGGCGTATTATGCATTTCCTCCCATGATAGACAAAGATGGACATAATGTGAATGTTGTCTACTGATTTTTCCGTATGTTATTCAAGATTTTCCAGGAGAAACCTGACTATTTAGTTATTGCTTGGGATTCACCGGTAAAGACGCTGAGGCATCAAGAATATACTGAATATAAAGCAAATCGTAAAAAGATGGATGATGATTTCAAAAATCAAATTCCGTGGACACAGGAGATTGTCAATAAGCTGTCTATACCAAATATTGTAGTTCCGACCTATGAAGCTGATGATATTATCTATACCTTAGCAAAGAAGTATGGGCAACAAACAGATGTACAGATAGATATCTATTCGTCTGATAAGGATCTAAAACAACTATTGTCGGATAATGTGTTTTGTGTAGATGCGATGAAGGGAATCACGACTACGACGCCATTGTTTATCAAAGAATATGGATTCGAGCCAAAGCATATTTTGGACTATCTTGCGCTGATCGGCGATAGCGCTGACAATATCAAGGGTGTCAATGGTATCGGACCGAAAAAAGCGTCCGATTTGGTCCAAAAATATCAGACAATAGACAATATCTACGCTCATATCGATGAAATCACTGGCGATGTGAAGCAAAAATTGATTGATGGAAAAGAAGAAGCGTACAAGAGCAGGGGATTGATCGAGTTGAAACAGGTAGATGAGCTTATGACATCAGATTTGGATATGTTTAGATTACATTTGGATTTTGCGAAATATAAAAAAGTCCTTGTAGAAGAATATCATTTCGCTTCGTTTGATAAAACTCTGGATGAATTAAAGAAAACGTTGATGGCACCAACGCAGAATTCGTTATTTTAGTATCATGGTTATATCATTTCGGCGTTAAGAAATTGGTGCCGGAATCTAGTATAAAAACTATGTTACGAGATTCCGGCTGCAATCCGTGGCGCCGGAATGAGGCTATATAATGGAAAGCTGAATGATGTTGTATTGTCTTTTATTTGCTTTTTAGTTTGGTATGAAAACAATCGTCATCACTTCGTGATATTTTAATCCTCTTCATCCCGGGCATATCGACTGTTTCGAGTTGTGTAAAGCGTTGGGCGATGAATTGCGAGTGATTGTAAATAGCGATGATCAAGTCAGAGCGAAAACAGGAAAAGAAGACGTGTTTCAAGATGAGTCTGTAAGAATGAGAATTGTGTCGTCATTGAAACCGGTAGATAGAGTCATTTTATCAGTCGATCATGATTGATCGGTCTGTGAAAG
>CAZLLU010000048.1:0-3842 GCA_964560855.1 uncultured Candidatus Peribacteria bacterium
ATGCGAACGTGAAACAGATCAAAAAATTAGTCTTTGTAGAGATGAATTATAGTGGCCAGATACAAGAATTGCTTACTAATAAATGTTTGTTACATGATAAAAAATGGAATAATAAAGTGACCAGCATTAGAAAATATACTTCATATCCGATATTTAGTGAAGACATTATAATTTAATTGATAGTTGATAGTTAATAATTGATAATTTTGGAAGAATTTTATCTTTGAAATTACTGTTGTAAATTAACCATAGCTAATAGTAAAATAGGTCCTTAATTATACACTATTAACTATAAATTATAAATTTTATTTGCTGTCTCATTTTATGGAGATTAATATCCAAGAAAGAACATTGAAATTTTGAATTATGATATCTAAGTATTATCTGTCATTGAAAAACAAACAGCATTATGAGGTAGCTTCACAAATATTTAAAAGTTGAACTAGCATATGAGCTAATATTCGTGAAGCACAATGATGACAGAGTAGAAAAGATTTTATTAGTAAGATGTCGATAGCACTTAAAGAATCTTATGAAACGCTATATCGATTGGAAATTCTTGAACAATGATTTAATGAAGAGGTTAAAGAATTAAAAAATGAATGTGAACAGATAGTGAAAATTCTTACAGCAATAGTAAAAAAAACCAAAGATAATGATAAATATTATACTTAATAACTATAGTCAGTCATAAGACAAATCTTTAATTACAAACTATTAACTATAAATTATAAATTATTTTACTATGTAATGTTATTGTCAATGAGAACTGGTTTAACTAAAATTCAGTGGTGTCCTGGCTGTGGTAACTTCCTCATTATGGCGGCTATCAAAAACGCACTCAAAGAACTCAATATCCCTAAACATAAAGTCGTCGTACTTTCCGGTATTGGCTGTGCGAGCAAAATGCCGCAATATATCGATAGTTATGGCTGCGAGACCTTGCATGGTAGATCACTGCCGTTCGCTACGTGAGTCAAGATGGCAAATCCTGATCTGACCGTTATTGCGTACGGTGGAGACGGTGATGGATACGGTATCGGACTTGGGCATTTCCTAGCTGCATGTAGAAGAGATATCAATCTGACCTATATCGTCGCAAACAACCAAAACTACGGATTGACTACGGGACAAGCATCGCCGACAACTCCGCTTCATATCAAAACCAAATCCACTCCTGAAGGTAACGAAATAGCTCCTTTTGATCCTGTCGCTATAGCGAAAGCAGCTGGCTGTACATTTTCATTCACCCATCAAGACAAAGATATCGCTGGATTGACGAAGCTTATCGTCGACGCTATCCAGCATCAAGGATTTTCTCATATCGATGTCGATCAACAGTGTCCTAGCCGGAGAAAGCGGTAGAAATAGCTGTTTAGCACAACTTCCTCTTTGTTCCTCCTCCTATCCCCGCTAAAGACGGGGCAGGCGCTGGAGCCCTCAGTAAAAATTACGCTCCTCTCTGAGAGGAGAGAGCCTGTCCCGCACAAGCTGCGGGATGGGGTGAGGTTGTTCGCTAAAAGACATAAGAGGAGGTTGAAAAAGTTCTGTAACGGGAAAAGCCAAAGAACAAAAATTTCTGTCTCCCCATATAAGGGGAGAAGCCGAAGGCAGAGGGGTTTATGGACCAAAAAGTACAATAGTCCATAAATCCTCCACCCCGACAAATCGGGGTTCCCCTCCTTTACGAAAGGAGGACATTTTTTTGTTTCTCTTGCTATTTTTCTTTAAATATGTATGGTATATATAGTAAAACCAAAAAATTAATTTTATGGGCGTTAATAAAAATGATCTTAAAGACCTTATAAAAAAGGCCAAGAAATCGCTCCATGAGGGTGATCTTTCGTATGATCTTCTCGAATCCTATATTAAGGAGGCAGAGAATATGCTCCCCGATATCAAGGGGAAACTTAACTCTATGCAAAGAGAGATTTATGACAAGTTGGAAGCAGCTGTCGGTCCCTAATTGTAAATTATTACTTTCCCGGTTTTTGCCGGGATTTTTTTCTTATCTTGAAAAACAGAGTGACACGTCACATCATTTCCACTACACTACGTCATTCCCGTGAAAGCGGGAATCCATCTTGCTCTATAGCCAACTGGATTCCCGATCAGGTCGGGAATGACGTGACCATAAAAGATAGGGAATGACGTGACCATAAAAGATAGGGAATGACGTAACCATAAAAAGTCAGGGATGATGTAATCATAAGAGAGTCGGGAATGACTGATTGTTTTCTGACCTTGAAAAAATCGCCTGATTATGTAACAATGATCTGTTATAAGACAAAACTTTCATTATTAGTTGTTAGTTTTTAATTGTTAGTTGAATTGTTATGTTTCAAATCGAATACTCACCAAACCTCAAGGGCGAAGTCGTAATCTCATGAAGCAAAAATGCAGCATTGCCTATCGTGGCAGCGAATTATTGCATCGACAACAAAGTTAAATTACTCAATAAGCCAAATATCAAAGATGTCGCTTCTATGGAGACCTTAGCTACTACAGCTATCGCAAAATCCAAGGATTATTTCGATCTGACGGATGATCTCGCGAAGAAATTCAGAGCATCTATTTTGCTGATTCCTTTTGGACTTATTAAATATGGAAAAGTGAAATTCGTCTGAAGCGGTGGATGCAATATCGGGAAAAGACCGCTTGATATGTTCGATGATGCATTAGTAAAAGCTTGAATTACGATAAAAGAAGGGGAGTATAAAGAATTCGAGGTTACGGGACAACCTAAGAAAAATATTATGTTATTGTGATTCTCTGTTACTGCGATAGAAGCGTTGTTGACCTATCTTGCGTTTGCAAACAACTTCGATTATGAAATAAATGTCTATCAAGTAGCTATAGAACCACATGTAAGAAATCTTATTGATTTTCTCAACGGTGTCGGAGCTGATATTCATCTCAATGTCGATCATAGTATTGTCGTTAAACCGTCCAAAATTAACATTCAGCAAAAAGAATTTAAAATTATTTCTGATTATATCGAGGCGGGAACCTATTTCGCGATCGGTGCCGGTGCGGACGATTCGGAATTGACGATCAAAGGATGTGATGTTGATGATCTCTCTGCTATCTATAGCGTTGCGAGCAAGATCGGAATCGATTTCAAAATCCTCGACAAGGAGACTATTAGAGTAACGTCCAAAAACAAAAAACAATATCAGGCGGTCAAATTCGAAACGAGGATCTATCCGGGATTCCCTACGGATCTGCAATCGATCTTCGGAACCTTGTTGACTCAAGCAAAAGGAGTTTCTAAAATTTTCGAAACTTTGTATGAGGGAAGGTTCAATTACCTGACAGAGCTTGAAAATTTATGAGCCAAAATAGAGATCCTCAATCCGCATGAAGCAATCGTTATCGGCCCGAATAAATTGAGAGGTGGATATGTCTCTTCTACAGATTTGAGATGCTGAGGCGCAATGGTCCTTGCATGAATCATGGCACAATGAACGACGAATATCATGAACGAAGATATCATCGCGAGAGGATATGACGATATCGTCGCAAAATTACAGAAGATTGGAGTGAAGATACAAGCAGTGTAAGAAAGTAAGTTTAAAGCTTAAAGTTTAAAGCCGTTTAGCTGATAAGCGGCTTTTTGCTTTATACTTGAAGCTTGTGTTGTGTTTTTCAATTCCTCCCTTCATCCATTCCTCCGTTCCTCCATTTCTCTTTCCATTCCTCCGTTCCTCCATATTTCCATTTTTTGTTTTTTTTCTCTTGATTTCGAAAGTAATATAAGTAATCAATGTAATCTTAATAATCTAAGTATTACTTTTTTTACTTTTTTTTTGTGACTACATGAGAGACCCAATGAGTGATCA
>CAZLLU010000049.1:0-3747 GCA_964560855.1 uncultured Candidatus Peribacteria bacterium
ATTCATATGTTTTTCGTATTTTATCGGTTTACCTCCTTTTCATGAATCCAGATCTTTGACTTATCATCGTTGGCATTATCTTGTGAGTGATTGTGGGATATTTTATTGCCAGAATATATTTTCTCGTCAGAATCAAGAAGCAGAGAAGCGATGCGGTCGCGAGATCGCGCAATGTCGTGCTTGGGCACGTAAACGAAAAGATAGCTCCCCTTCTACCTAATTTTCCATATTTCTACAAGGATCTCGTGTTTCTGTGAAAGGGTGTCGATTACTTGGTTTTGGATTGACTTTCAAAAGGAAATCTGAATAAGATAGTGTTCCTGGAAATCAAGACCGGGACTTCCACGCTTAATAGAAACGAACAGATGGTCAAACATTGCGTCGAGGCCAAACGTGTGAGTTATGAAGTATGGAAAAATTAACTAACAACTAACAATAAAGAAAAATCAATAATTGTTAGTTATTAGTTGTACGTAGTTCGTCGGATAATATAGGACTGTGGTGAAATGGTATTCCCGGTGCAATGACCGGGACAAGCACGTCGGTCTCTCCCGCTAAAGCGGGATAAACTCCGCCGATTATATAGGGTCGTAGTTCAATGGTAGAATGCTGGTCTCCGAAGCTAGCGGCGTAGGTTCGATTCCTACCGACCCTGAATTAAACTATAAAGATTGTAGACTTATAGTCACGCATAGTGGGATTTGATTCCTGCCAGTTCTGAACCAGATTGATGGATAAAAAATTACTCACCATATTCACCTACCTCAAGGAACTTTTTCCTACTCCAAAGACGGAGCTTCACTACTCTACTCCTTTTCAGTTTGTCGTAGCGGTCATGTTATCGGCTCAAGCGACAGACCTCCAAGTGAATAAAGTGACAGATATATTGTTCAAAAAAATTAAAAAACCTGAAGACCTTTTGACAATGGGCTTTCCATCTTTCAAGAAAGCGATCAGTTCGATAAATTACTTCAACACCAAGGCGAAACACATTTTTGCTACCGCGAAAATAATTCAGAATGCAGAATGCAGAATGCAGAATAAAGAATATAAGGATTGAATACCAGATACGCTTGAAGAGCTGATGAAATTACCTTGAGTTGGTGTCAAGACTGGTAAGTTAATCGCTCATGTCTTGTACGATAAGCCGTTTATCGCCGTAGATACTCACATCCATAGGGTCAGCAATAGACTGTGAATAGTCAAGACCACTACGCCAGAAAAGACATCGGAAAAGCTTGAAAAAATTATACCGGATAGCTATAAGGATCATGTACATCACGCACTGGTACTCTTCGGCCGTTATTACTGCAAGGCTGTAAAACCTAAATGCGATATATGCAAACTCAAGAAAATCTGTTTATATTACAAACTGTCATTCTGAACAAAGTGAAGAATATAGTTTTAGTTCTATTATGCATATATGAATACATATTATGTGTATATTCTAGCTACAAAATTTAATAAGTTGCTTTATATATGAGTTACTAATCATTTATCTAGAAGACTTTATGAACATAAAAATAAATTAGTAGATTGATTTACTAAAAAATACAATATAGATAAGCTTGTATATTATGAAGAATATTCTGATATAAAAGATGCTATAAATAGAGAAAAACAGTTAAAATGACGGACTAGAATAAAGAAAAATACATTAATATTAGAAAATAATCCTTTAATGAAAGATTTGAGTGAAGAACGAAAACAATAATTACCATATCCTTCGTTACACTCAGGATGACAAGTGATTTTTATCGTTTACTCTTTGTCTTATGTTTAAACTCATAGAACCTGTATGGTGAGTTAATCTGTTGAAATCATTGTTTGCTTGGATGCAAGCCAGCGTTTTTCGGTCGTCTCGGATCCCTGTTTTAGCTGATGTTTTTGTCTTTACCTATCCCGTCTATCTTTTGTGACTTTATATCTATGGTATGGTCCAAACGACGAAACATTCAAACGAAGAAACAAAACAACGTGGATTGTATCATAAAATAGCGGCATTGTATATCTTCGTAGGAGTCGCTGCGAGCGTTTTGGTCAATGTCGGCATCCAATTTTTCGTCGACAAAGCTAGGCCAAATTTCGTGCTTGGATTGACTGATCTCAAAAAAGAGACCATTCTCAATACCTTCCTTCCGAGTGCTAGCTTCCCTTCTGATCATGCTGCAGTCACTATGAGTATTGCTATGATATCGCTCTTTCGAGGAATAAAAAACAAGGACAGAAAATTCCTCCGATTTGGAGGAATCCTGATTATGTTTTCATTGATTACATCGTTCGCTAGAATTACTTCCGGTGTGCATCGGCCAACTGATATCATCGGCGGAAGTGTCGTTTGAATAGTGGTTCCGTTACTCTTGATGCGGAATCCTATCTATCGTTTTTGAACAAAGATAGCAGAAAAAATCTGAAGGAATATTTAAGCTTGTGCTTGTGCTTCTGGCTTTCGCTCTGCAGATAGTTTATTATCAACATTTGATAGTGTTATCGTTCCGTTTTTGGTTTTGTCTCATTTTTCGCTAGTAATTATTAGATTATCTCAATCTTTCTTTATTGCATATATATTTCATTCAATTCATAAGTTATCGATTGCTTCTTTTTCTTTTTGTGGAACCTCTGGTCAATTGATAAGTATCAACATGTTCTTAAGATGGGTAAGATATTCTGCTTTCGTAAAGTCTTTTTGTATAAAGATAGCATATTGGTCCTTGGTAGTGAAGATTTCCTTTAGAGGTATGAGGATATCGTCTTGATATTTTTTTTGTTCTTTAGTCGTTTTTTCATTGTATT
Organism: uncultured Candidatus Peribacteria bacterium; assembly: GCA_964560855.1. Classification (GTDB taxonomy): domain Bacteria; phylum Patescibacteriota; class Gracilibacteria; order Absconditabacterales; family Absconditicoccaceae; genus CAJBLF01. Next base: position 2,794 of record CAZLLU010000049.1, read on the forward strand.
CAAATTTTGTAAAATCGAATCATTCATATGCTTTTGGTGCGTCTGTTGTTATTTTTGCATATGCTTCATCAAATTTTGATTTATTCTTTTCGTAGTTTTCTTCTGCTAATTCTTCTGGTGTCTTTGTTTTTGATATTTCTTTGATTTGATCTCAGAGAAATATTTTAACTCTTTCTTTGTCATTATTTTCATCCACATATGTCAGTACGTTTCCTGTATTCTTCTTCTTTATGTTGATTGTAGTAGCTCCGCGGATAATCTGCAAATTGTCTGGTGAGTTAGCAACATCTATTACTTGGTCGATTGTTTTCTTGTTTCATTTTTCACTAAGTTTTCCGTCTGTGTCAAAATCTTCACGTTCTTTTTTGAATGCGATATTTTTTTTCTTGGTTTCATCTTTTCCTGAATTTGGGATAGTTAATATTTTTTGATTATGTAATCCGTTCTCGGTAAGTGTGTATGCGAGATCCTTGGTCGTATACAATGATGCAGTCAGATATCTTGCGATATCTTTTAGGCTTCTTATTTGATATCTCTCTGTATCTTTGTTCGCTCAAATCTCCATATTGTGTTCGTTTCTGCCTGGAACTTTTTCGCTTGGTGCTTGGATTTCACTATTTGCGCTTGCAATATTCGATCGTGTGTTTTCTGTATCCAATATTATCTCTAACAGTTTTCTGAAGACATCATCTTTATCAACTTTTTTGATCTCTGTAATTATCTCCTTGTCTGTTTTTTTATCCTTTTCATTTGTGATGATATCGTTGATATTTAACTGTTTATCTTCGTTTTTGTTGTAAGTCTCAAGTGCCGTCTTAAGGATGTCGACATTTATGTGCTTATAATAGTCTTTTTTGGCTATTAATTTTTCTATGTATGTAGTCTTTGTACCATCGAAAGCGCTTTTGATTTGCTCTGCCGTAACGAGTACTAGACCTTTCCCTCATTTTTCCA
>CAZLLU010000050.1:0-3716 GCA_964560855.1 uncultured Candidatus Peribacteria bacterium
CTTCGCCGATGTTGTTGAAATTCGTATTTTTGACAAGTACGAAAGAGAATACTGCTACTCTGTCCGTCGTCGTAGGTCAGAGAATCTCCACTTTGTCTTGGAATTTTGAGAATCCTTCTAAACAAAGTTTCACTAATTTTTGTTCGTGCTCCCGGATTTTTTTCATTCATCCGATGGAGTTGATATATTCTATGGCTTTTGCAAGCGAAACAGCTCAGATGATGTTCGGCGTGCCTGCCTCGAATTTATCGGAATTAGTCGCTAAGGTATGTCCATCAATACTCACATCTTCGATAGTTCCTCCTCCGCGAATCATAGGGACTAATTTTTTGATCCGTTCTTTTTTCAAATAAATAACTCAGATTCCCGTGTACGCCATCATTTTGTGTCACGTAAAGACCAAACAATCACATCCGATATCCTGCACATCGACAGGGAAATTTGGAACCGATTGAGAACCGTCGACCAAAAAGAAGGTATCCTCGCGAAGTTTGGATTTGATTTTCTTCACGTCGTAGATTTTTCCCGTTACGTTTGAAACATGAGCCACGGAAACGGCTTTCACCTTGTCAGTATATTTCTTATCGAAATCATCCCAATCGATGTCGTAATCCTCTTTTATATTGAAAAATTCTATAGTGAATCATTTTCTCTCTGCCAGAATCTGTCGTGGTAAAATATTGGCGTGATGCTCCCAAATTCAGAGAAGAACTACATCTCACGTTTTGATGATATCAGAAATTACAAGCGATTGAGCGATTAAATTGATTCCGTAGGTTGAATTGTAGCTGTAGATAATTTCGCTGGCTTTGCAGTTCAATAATTCTCCTACGAGCTTTTTGGAATGATGATACGCCTCTTCTGACCTCTCGGATAAAGGATACAGTCCGCGATGAATGTTTGCATAATCGGTTGCAACGAATTCGGAAACACCGTCAATGACGTACTGCGGTTTCTGCGTCGAAGCAGCATTATCGAGAAATATCAGTCAGGAATTATTTTCGAATATCGGGAAATCGTTTTTGATCATACTGTTTGATAAATTGATAAATATCCTATCGGATGATAAAATGATAAAGAATCATATTTATCGCGTAGCTTTTATCACGAAGTTTTTATCGTGAGCGTAGCGAACTTTTATCGCGTAGCGTTTATCTATTTTAATATGCTGTCTTATCTTGTTTATCGGTCCACGCCTTGAAGACTTCTAATGCTTCTTCGTGCAACATCTGTTCAACAGGGATCGATCTTTTGGTAAATTCTTTCTTGATATCTTCTCGGAATGCGCTGTCATCAAATCAGATATTTGCTGCATCGTCTTTTGTATTTCCGTAATACATCTTTTCTATTCTAGCTCGCGAAATCGCTCCATAGCACATCGGACATGGCTCGCAAGAAGTATAGATTTCACATCCGGACAGATCGAACGTTCAGAGATTTTTGCATGCATCACGGATAGCAACGACTTCACCGTGCGCAGTCGGATCATTGGTCGAAGTTACTTGATTCCGTCCTCTACCGACAATTTTACCGTCCTTGACGATAACTGCACCGAATGGTCCTCCGGCATTTTTCTGCATATTTTCGAGTGAAAGCTTAATCGCCTCTCTCATAAATTCTTCGTGCATAATACTATGATAAAATGATAAACAATTTTTATCGCGAAGCGTTTATCGTGCAAAGCACTTTTATCGCGGACATTAGTGAGCATTCATCAATATTTAGAACTTACTAACGATGACTTTGTCCTTTTCCAAACTTCACAGATCGATTTCCGACAATGAATTGAATTCTTTATAGTATTTTTTGAGTAACTGATAATTCCTGATCTGGTTAGGGATATCTCCGAGATTGTTGATATAGTATTTCTTGCCGTCAAGGAACACGATAGATCTCTCTCCTCATGCCAAATATTCGATATGATGCAATCCTGGAAACCCTTGATAGAGCAACTCTATCTGCTGAACCAATCCGGTGGCCGGTATCTTGTAGAAAAGTCACGACATAGTGTTCATACCACTGAGATATGGCGGCATATCGAGTATCTTGATGTTGTTGGCAATTTTGTTTCATGAATAGAGTGGCAGCAAAGTATTGCCGACTATTGCCCACCTCATCTCTTGATTTCTTATTACCATATCGATCGGAGTAAAGCTTAATTTGACGGAAATGGTATTGGAAGAAAGATAATCGATTTGGACATCGGAAACCATAGGATATCTGGATTGCATATCTTTGACAATCCTGGATCTATACCATTTTACGACATGATAATTTTCACCTCTTACCCGATTGGTGATGCGTCTGTACATATATGGATCATCATATCGTGCAACATCTCCAGAGTCATACATTACTCTTTTGATAGTATATTCATGGGCGAAGAGCGTGTTTTTGAATAGCAAAAATCCTCAATAAATAAGAACAAAAACAATGAATATAATCCGAATTATCTTTACAGAAAAAAAACGGAATCAGACTTTGACTTTCTTTTTGTCTGACTCTATCGGGGTATAGGATCTCTTTATTTTTTTGACCGGTTTAGGAACAACGAACTGTATCATGGTGTATAATAAGACAATGAATCTATGCGATATAAAACATATAATAAAGGATGTAGGTAAGAACTGAACCAAAGATAATACCTCCTGCGACCTCCCGTGGTGTATGACCCAATCTTTCCTTGAGCACTCATTTTTTCTGTTTCTGAAGTATAGATTCCAATTCTGATCTCAAATCATTGATATAATGTGCATGCTGTCCTGTCTCGTATCTCAAGTTCATAGCATCATACGCAAAAAGCACGCTAAACGCGAACGCTACGGCAAAAAACGTACTTGCAAAACCATATTGGAGCCACACTAGCATAGTTACACTGCTTGCCAGTCCACTATGGAATGAAGGGAACCCCCCAGAAGCGAAGATATGTCCGGTGTAAATACGTTTGTATCTAATGATATCTATGATAACTTTTACGAATTGTATAATACATCCAACAATGATCACGATAAAGATAGGATACATCTGGAATCCTTTGGCAATAAGTCCTTTTAACCCAGTTATTGCGTACTCTATCATAAAAAGATTGGCTTGAAATAAAGTTCATATAATATGTAGCGAAAAATAGGCCAAATTCAATTGTAAATAGACGAGATTAGCAGAAAGCTTAAAGTAGAAAGCTTAAAGCTGCAATATAGCTAATGAGCGACTTTCAACTTAAAGCTTCAAACATTATGCTTCTGGGAGAAGTCCTATTGCATTATCAGTCTAAAATACTAAAAAAAATATGGAGAAATGGAAATATGGAAAATGAAAAAATTAATGTTTCAATTTTTCAATGTTTCAATCTTTATTTGTATATCTTAGTATGCAACTCTTCATTACCTCATATACAAAAAAAGCTGACACGGTCACCATAGAGAATGCCGAGATTTTGTCGCAAGTGAGGAAAGTCTTGAGAGCAAGAATCGGAGATACAATACGAGTACAGTCGCATATCTATGAAGCGCCCATGACGAGATATGAAGTCCGTATAGATCAGTGGGATGATAAAGAAATCATAGGAACAATTCTTTCTGATCAACTTCATGAATTGACTTCCAAACATATATGAATGATTGTTTCGATGCCGAACAAATGGGAAAAGGCCGAGCTTATTGTTCAAAAATTGAGTGAAATAGGAATCGATAAGATTATATTCTGGCCAAGCGAAAGAT
>CAZLLU010000051.1:0-3689 GCA_964560855.1 uncultured Candidatus Peribacteria bacterium
CGTTCCTTTATTTCATTCGTGTTGTCTATGAGATTTTTGCTTTCTATCTCTTTTATATCTATCTTGGTAATGATCTCTGGATCTTTATTATAGATGTTTTTGATGTACTTGGATACATCTTCCGGTGATTGTACATATGATAGACTATGTTCAAAATCGTCTTGGGTGAGTTCTTTTTTTTCTAATACTTTTATGGCTTGTATTTTGACTAATTTCTCGATATTGGAAAATTTTGGAGCGATATTCTCTAGATCGTTTCATGGTTTATCTATGATTCTTAGCTTTACTACTTCTCCAGGTATGAATCACTTTTTTTGTGGGTATATCCTATCGTCTGGTCTGAAAATAGTCAATGAATCTTTTGTGTGAAAATCATTTTCGTCTTCTCGTCTGAGTCCGATTTCGTTTCTGTCTGTACACATGATGAGATGTATAATATAATATAAAAAAACAAACACATTTTTGTGTTCAAACATATAATGAAATATATTTCATAATCAAGAGAAAATTATTTTTTATTAACAAGCCCACCCTAAACCCCGGCTAGCCGAGGACAGGCAGGACGGGAATAATGGAAAAATCTTTCTATAAAATCCCCTTGTTAAAGTGGATAAATGGGGTTTGTAAAAAATAAATCAAAATAAATTTTATTCTCGTCTTCATTCTATGACGAAGCCGCATTTTGGACATTTTCCTTTTTTGAAGTCGGGATTTTTTCTGAGAGAGAATCACAATCTTTCGATAATTTTGAGTCCGCATTTTGGGCAGATAGTATCTTCGTGTTCGTTGTTCCGAATATTACCCATATAGATATATTGCAATCAGACTTTTTTCCCGATATTGTATCCTTTCTGTAATGCTTTTATAGTGGTTGGTGGAACATCAAGCATCTTGTAGGCAGGGTAGAATGCTGAGAGATGCCATGGTATGTCTGGTGATATGCTCTTGATAAACTTCGCTATTCATTCTAAAATTTTATCCTGATCATTGTATCATGGAATAACTAAGGTTGTTACTTCGATTCGTATTCCGTGTTTTTTGCACCGTTTCACGTTATCCAATACCGGCTGTAATCTCGCTCCGCAGATATCTTTATAGAATTCTTCCGTATATCCTTTGATATCAATATTTACGGCATCAATGAGTTTCTCTATCTTTTTGCGACATTCTTTGGACATGAATCCGTTTGTCACTCGAACATTTTTTATTCCATGTTTCTTGGCTAATTTCATGGTGTCGTATGCGTATTCGAAAAAGATTGTCGGTTCGTTGTAGGTGTAGGCAATGCTTTTTATGTTGTTATCTATGCAATAGTTTACGATTTTTTCTGGTGATCGAGACTCGCCTTCATTGATAATCTCAGGGAATTCTTTTGCTTGTGACATCTGTCGATTCTGGCAGAACTTGCAGGTAAAATTACATCCTGCAGTGCCGAATGAAAAGATATTCGTTCACGGAAAAAAATGATAGAGCGGTTTTTTCTCCATCGGATCGATATGGACACCTAATGCTTTCCCATAGACAAGCAGTTCCATTTTTCATCATACATTTTTATGTACTCCGCAATGTCAGGTGGTTCCTGGTGCTATGACACAATAATGATTGCAGATCTGGCAAGCTATATTTTCATTAGGCAGTTTTTTGTACAAAGCTATTTTCTTTGGCATATGCTATATGTAGTGATACGCGTGATAAAAAACAAGTATTTTAAAAGGGAAGAGGGCATAGGCAGATAGCAATAATCTTTATCGAAGGAGATAAGGATCGTCCATCCAGGCCGTAGCGAGGATGATTGCTGTCTGGTTTAGGGGCAACAACGTATCTGTACATATGACCATCTTCCTATAGTATATATCAGTGTGGACGAATATATGATATCGACAGAGGGTTTTTTCTTTTGACAGGAAAATTTTATCCCTTTTCAAAAAGAATAAAACTGAATTTTTCAAGAATGTATTGATTTCCTAATTACGAACTATGAAATTTCATTTTTTATATTTTCCTATATTTCTAATTTTTGGATGAAAATATCATGTCCAGCGACCATGTTCAATTTTTTCGCATCTTCGAACTTCATAATTTTTACAGTTTTTGCATCGTCTCCGGCTTTTGGTTTACCTGAAACGACATCAGCGATATATACTATCGAAATGATATGGCAACGAGGATCTCTTTTCGGATCGCTCATGACTCCTGCTATTTTTCTGATTTTTACGGTAACGCCTATCTCTTCTTTCATTTCTCTGATCAATGCGCGTTCAGTCGTCTCTCCATAATCGACAAATCCTCCCGGCAATGCATATCAGCGAGGTTCGTTTTTCCTTTGGATAATGACGATTTTTTTGTCTTTGGTAAAGACGATGCCATCGACCGCCAATGATGGTCAAATATGTTCTGCACTATAGTATTTTACCAATCTTTTTGCTGCATTGATATGTTGTAAGTAGAGGAGTATCTGTCCAGGGACAAATTGTTTTAATCCATCCGTATCACTGATATATAACATATGTCTGATAGCAGTAGATTTTATGTCTTTGGTTATTTTCAATGGCATAACTCCGTATTTCGTTTTTTTGAATATTCCGCTGGTTCGTGGGTTACCGCTGATGACGGTGTCAAAATTCGGCACGTTTTTGATGATGTAATTTTTCCGATCTTCGTCGCTGTCGAAATCAGGGAGTGCATAGATAGTGAACTTTATCCCCAATGCTTTCAATATCTTGGTGACCATCATCTTCCTCTCTTCGTAGGTGAATGGATTTTCTACGGTATGTTCTTTGTTTGATGATCATATGCCTATAATAAACTCAGTTATTCCTTTCTTCCTTGCCTGATTCAAAGCGTCGATATGTCCAAGATGAAACGGTTGGAAACGGCCGATGAACAATCCTGTTTTTTGAGCCATAAGAAAATATTAGTGAGTAAATCACTGATGATGTATACCCATTGTCGATATGTTTGCAATCTCTGTCTTAAACTATTTTTTTAGCTCTCTTGTGGCGAAATATGCTAGATGCATTTATAGAGTGCAAAGTTCTGAAATTGTATGATATCTGATTTTTCCTCTATTCATTTTTTTTTGAGTATGTCCAAAAATTTTTCAAGCACTTCGACAGTAGCCATCACATCTCCCATAGCCCTATGTGCTCTTTGATTGGTAATATTGAAATATTGACATAAACATTCCAAACGTTTGCTTGGTAACTCTGGTAGTAATCTATTTGCTAATTTTCTTGTACAGAGTGTGTAATTATTTATCGAAATATTGAGATGGTGTATTCCATTGTGGTTAAGAAATCCATAATCAAATGCCGCATTGTGTGCTACAAGAATGTGATCTCACAAAAAATCTAAAAAATCCGGCAATGCTTGATCGATGGTCGGAGCATCTTGCACCATATCATTGGTTATTCCTGTGAGATGGGTGATAAATCATGGTATAGGAGTCTGTGGGTTTATGAGTGTCTGAAATGTTTTTACTATTTTTTCTCCATCGAATTGTGCGGCTGCTATTTCCGTAATATGATGTCTGTCTTTACTAAGACCGGTTGTTTCGATATCCACAATCACATACTGTTTCGTATCCAAAATAATTGCTCTAATAATAAAAAACTACCAACGTAGTTTTCTCGCTTCAGGACCGGCAGGAATTGAACCCGCGACGCGGAGTTTTGGAGGCTCCCGCTCTA
>CAZLLU010000052.1:0-3639 GCA_964560855.1 uncultured Candidatus Peribacteria bacterium
TAGGAATCGATAAGATTATATTCTGGCCAAGCGAAAGATCCATCATCAAAGAACGAAACGGTAAAAAAGAGGAAAGACTACAAAAGATCATCAAAGAAGCTGTAGAACAATCACGATGACGAAAATTGCCTGAGCTTCAATTTACGACTGATATCAGCGAACATATTGAAAATGCCGAAATGATTGTTTTCGACAAAAGAGAGCAAGAATCACCTCAAGGAGATAGTATACAATCCAACAAGGATATGGTATGAATCATCTGACCGGAAGGAGGATTTACTGCAAAAGATTATCAACAGTTCGAAGCAGGACATCCGCAGATCATCGGTCTGGGAGAAACTGTTTTGAGAATGGAGACTGCAGCTATTGTAGGCGCTCGACTACTCAAGAACAATGATAAATGATAAATTTTAAATGATAAATATAGGATTATTAAAATAGACTATGGTAGAATTACGATAGTTCATAAGAAGACAAAACAATCATCTATCATCTCTCATTTATCATCTAAAATTAGAATCATCTCTCATCTAAAATTAGTTTGAAACCATCTTCAGCAAAAACAACTTTAGCTATTTAGTAATAAAATGCTCAAATCACTCATCAAGAAAATCACGTTCTACGATAAGCTCTACTTCCTGTTCAAGGACAGTTTTCTCTATCAATTACGAAAAAAGCTGAATGGTCAAATAGCGAATACGCTCTATGGCTACCCTTCCAGGAATTTTTTCGTCATCGGTGTAACGGGTACAAATGGCAAAACGACGACAGTAAACCTTATCCACAAGATATTAAATGATCACGTAGCGAAAACAGTCATGGTCAGTACAGCAAATATCAAAGTCGGAAGCCAAGATCTCGAGAATAACAAAAAGATGACATCGCTCGATGTCTATGATTTGCAATCAATATTAGCGACAGCAAAAGACTCATGATGTAAGATCGCCGTCCTCGAAGCGTCGTCGCACGGACTGAATCAGTATAGATTCGAATGAGTCGAATTCGATTTTGCAGTTTTGACGAATATCACACATGATCACTTGGATTTCCATGGTACTATGGAACGCTATACCAAAGCTAAGGAAAAACTTTTCAGATACGTTCTTGAAAATAAAAAACAGAACAAATACGCGTCTTTCAATATCGATGACAAAGCAGGAAGAAGACGATATGAAGATATGCCATTCGACAAAAAGCTCAGCTACAGCGTAGTCTCTTCATCCAATCTCAAAGCCGAAAATATAAATATTTCCCCAGTATGAACCAGCTTTTCATTCACCTATCTCGGCAAATCGTACGAGATGCAGACCAAGCTACTCGGAGAATTTAATGTCTACAATATCCTCGCTGCCTTCAGCGTCGTGTTCCAAATCGGAGTCCCTATCGAACAAGCGATCCAATCAGTCAGCAACTTTGCGCCGGTCACGGGAAGGATGGAACCGATCCTATGAAAATGAGCTCACTTCTTCGTTGATTTCGCACATACACCAGATGCATTAGAAAAAACGCTCGACTATCTAAGTAAGATAAAATGAACCGGTAGATTGATAACGCTCTTTGGCGCACCCGGATGCAGAGACAAAACAAAGAGACCAATCATGGGTGAAATCGCTGATCAATACAGTGATATTCTGATTGTAACCGACGATGATCCCGATACAGAGAATAGATTGGAGATTCTCGAACAATTGACGATGAATATAAAAAATAAACAGCAAGGAAAAAATCTTTTCACAATACCAGAAAGGACATTAGCCGTCAAGTTTGCATGTGAATTGGCACAACCAGGCGATGTTATTATGTTCGCCGGAAAGGGACATGAGACCGTACAGCTGACAAATTTCGGAAAAAGGAAATGGAGCGACAAGGAAGAAATACTTAAAAATCTAAACGCATAAATACTATTGTCCTCCTTCATAAAAGGAGGAGGTATCCGCCGATGCGGATGGAGGATTTACGAACAGCATTAACAAAAGTCCATAAATCCCTCTCCCATTCGGGTTTCTCCCTTTACAAAGGGAGTCAGTAATTTAGTTCAATAGTGTTTCCATGAAAAAAAAATTTAGCATCAAACTGACGAGGCCGATCGTAGGAAAACGATTTGGCGCTTTTCAGAGTATCATGAAATGATCGGGAATAGAGAAAGTCGACATGAGAAAATACGCCATCGGCGACAGCGCATCACAAATCAATCGGAAATTATCAGCAAAATATCAAGAGCTCTATACTAATATTTTCCAGCAGGAAAAATCACTTACGCTGGATCTTTTCCTCGACATCAATTACAATCGGAGAGGATGAAAATATCCAAATCGGAAGCAGGTTCTCGCGTATACGGAAGATATCATCACCTATTGCAAACACCAGCAGATCGGTATCAGATTTTTCCGACCGAAGACGAATTTTTGGTGAACAGCAAAACTACAAGAACAGGATATGAAAAAACAGAGCAGCGAGCTTATCCCTACTCTGCACGACATTTTGGCGTGAGTAAAAAATACGAAAAAATTCTATCAAAGTATTCTCCCGAAATTTTTGGAAGAAGCGGTGAAAGAAAAATGAAGGAGAGCTATCGTCATCTTCTCTGACTTCCTGGCTATGGATAAAGAAGCGAAAAAACTGCTCCATTACCTCAAAAAACAGCACATTCTCTTCCTCTTCCAATTGCCGATAGACCCAGAACAAGGGCAGAATTATAGTAAATTTTTTCTGAAAAAAAATACCGCTCTGACTAAAAAGCCGAGCGGTGAGATTGAATTATTGCAGATGGATTAAATTTAATGAAAAATTAAAAATTAATAATGAATAATGTATGATTTGCATCTATATGAACTATTGTATTTTACCATAGTCAGTAAAAAACGAATTCCAACATTATTCATTTTCCCTCTTCCCTCTTCCGAGGACAAGTCACTATTCATTATTCATTACATTTCAGTCCTCTTTCGAGAATAAGCATCGCGCTGACCGTATCGGTAGCAGCGTTTTTTTTGAAACCTGCTCCGTCTTTAGCGGAGTTGGAAATGATATCGCCTGACTGCACGGTCGTGTAATCCTCTTCGACTAATTGAATTTCGATTTCCCTATTTTCAATAATATAATTCAGACTCTTCATGAATGCGGTGATTTTCTCTTGGATATCCTTCTGCTTCGCAGGCCGTCCGAGCATGATTTTCCCGACATTGTGCTTTTCTATCAAACCAGCGACATTGAAATACATCATTTTGTCATTGAGAATGTATCCTATAGGAAAAACTACTTTACTATCACCAAGGGCGTAAGCGAGTCAGATATATTTTGTTCCTCGATCGATACCCAATATTGACTTGGTTTTGCGGTGATTTTGCTGCATAATTTTATAATTGAAACAATAAAATAATTTACCTGTGTTTTAGCCTCATTCCTAACTTCCCGTCTCTCACGTCATTCCCGACCTGATCGGGAATCCAGTTGGCTATGTAGCAAGATGGATTCCCGCTTTCGCGGGAATGACGTAGTGTAGTGTAAGGGAATGACGTAGTGTAATGATGTAATGTAATGATGTAATGTAATGTAATGTAAGGGAATGTAATGTAAGGGAATGTAATGTAATGTAATGTAAGGGAATGTAATGTAATGATGTAATGTAATGTAAGGGAA
>CAZLLU010000053.1:0-3346 GCA_964560855.1 uncultured Candidatus Peribacteria bacterium
AAAGCGATAACGTTCCTACCGGATCATAGACCTTGAAAGAATAATACGTAGAGTTAGGTCGGCCAAAACGTGGGGATACGGTATATCCGGTCATTGTTCCAGCTTTGAGATGTTGAGTATCTAATGATTCTGATACAGAATCATTTACCGAAGAAGATGGCATGTCCGATACTGGAGACATATCTTCTTTTTCGCAGGCGCTCATAACCATGAGCAGCATAACTGCTAAGATAATAAATTTTTTCATAACGATTTTTTTTGTGGTTTATACATGAATTGTTTAGTTCACTAATAGTGTGTTATCCAGAATGGGTCCTTAGTGAGTAAATCCATTCCTTCGGCTTCCCGTTGCTAGCGTGGGAAGGTATCCATGCAATGATCAGTCGCATGTTTTTTTGTTTGTGTTTACAAGTGCTTATATGTGAGTATATAAACCATGAGTAAGTCTGCTTCATGAGCTCCAGATTTCTCCAGAGCTCCAGCAGATGATTCTGTTTGTTGCCATGCAAACATTAGGAATGAGTGCTAAGTTCGACTGATAAGTAGAACAATACTTCATCTTGGTACGATACTTGCTCATTACCGCCAGAGATTGTATGTAGACGAAAGTCGAAAAAAATTGACAAAAGTAGGACGAAATAATTATATTACAAATAACGAGTGACGAATTACGAATACAATCAAAAATTATTGCAACAAAAAAATACCCGATCTGGGAACCGAGTATTTTTATATAGTCTATACCTTGATTTCGAGAAAAAAAGACAAGGATAGACAGAAAATAAATTATTGAAATGATAGGTATGATAATATAAATAAAGTGTTGTCAAAAAAAACATTGATTTTGAGAGAAATATGGATATTATTCCTATGATGAATTTATTTAGCAGAATATAGGATGAGATTGATTGTGACAGAAAGTATAGAAAAGGCAGCAAAAACGATAGGAATATCTTTTGAAGATATCTATGCATATATCAAAAGCCATCGAAAAAACGGATTGGAAGAGCTTTATTCCCCGTTGTCGGATACAGTGGCATACAAAGGATATATAACTCGTTTACAAAGAATTATAATATTTTCTGTACAGAGTTCTGGAATCGTCTATCCCGTCTATATCGGGGATAAACATGACAATATAGCAAAAAACCTCACTGTCACTCTTATAAGAAAGGAAGCAGAACAACGACAAATAGCGGTCGAGAAAGATGTATTGGCCAAAAAAAATAAAAATCAGACATTTTTAATTTGCTTTTTTTGTAATTTTTACTATACTTTGTATAGTAAATTTATTTTTTCTGCTTTTCTATGACTACAACACAACTCAACATCAGACTACCTATTGATATCAAAACCAAAGCGCAGGATAAGGCCGAAAAAATAGGTACTAATCTCAATTTTCTGATTAAATTGTTTCTTTCCAAATTTATTACAGATGATGCGGTCGTACATATTGCCCAGGATATCCATATAGAAAAAGTATTTGACCAAGGAATGATCCAACACTTTACTAGCAAAAAATGAAAAAAGACAGCACAAAACATTAATCGTATGCTATCTGATATTATAGAGACTGAAGAAAGAAGATATATAAAATAATACCAAAAGATATCTATAAAATAGACAAAATACAGTTTATACCTTGATTTTGAGAGAAAAAGACAAAAAAGACAAGATGGATTATATTGATTTTGAGACAGATTAGATAGGAGATGTTTGCCTTCTAATCCCTCTATTCTGTCCAATCCATCTTTTATTATAGGTTATTTCTTGCTTTTGAGTTCATTCCAGAGTTTTTCTTGGTCTTTGGATAATTTTTTCGGTATTTCGACCTGAGGTATTACATACAAATCTCCTCTCTTGCTGAGGAATCCTCCGCTACCAAATCCCTTGCCGGAGATCTTGATCATATCCCCTACCTGGGTGCCTTTTGGTACTTTGATTTTGAGTTTGCCTTCTGGGTGATCAACCATAATTTCTCCTCCCAGGACCATGTCAAAGAGACTAACATTGGATTTGACATACAAGTCTTCCGCTTTTCTTTCGTAGAGTCTGGAAGGGGCGACATTGATCTGGATATACAGATCCCCGATATGTTGTTCAGAAGATTCATCTCCTTTGTCTGAAAATTTAATATATGCTCCTGGCTTGATAGCTGCAGGTATTTTGATTTCCATTATTTCTTTAACTTTTTCTAGTCATCCATTAGTTAAGACTTTACCATCTTTTGTATAGATTTTTCCGTTTCCCTGACAAGTAGGACAGATTCATTGGCTCTGCATAACGCCAAATGGTGTCTGGACTTGTTGGGTCACTTTACCGTGGCCTTTACAAGTTCCGCAGGTCTTGCTTTCTGCGCCGGTAACTTTTTTGAGTCTGCTGTAAGAGATCTTTTTGGTCGCACCAGTATAAGACTCATCAAAGCTGATATCTATCGCGACTTGGATATCCTCGCCTCATTGGACTTTCTTTCTCTTGGCTCCTCCGCCGAATCCTCCACCGAAAATACCTCCCATGATATCCCCTATATCAAAATCTCAGAAATCAAAACCTCACTGACTTCCGAATCCGCCTTGACCTCCAAATCATCAGAATCCTGAAGGATCAAATCCTCCCTTCCTATAGGCGTCGTATTGAGATTTTTTCTTTTCATCGCCGATGACTTGATATGCCTCGTTTACCTCTTGAAACTTATTTTTGTCTCCTCATCTATCGGGATGGTGTTTTACTGCTGCTTTTTTAAAAGCTTTCTTGATCTCTTCCGCAGAGGCATCTTCAGAGACTCCCAAGATCTCGTAGTAGTTTTTCTTTATGTCAAAATCCATGATTACTGGTATAACCTAGTAAAATATCGTAATATAGATAATAGCACTATAAGTGTTGAGGTGACATTATAGAGATTTTTTTGGAAATTGCAAATCGTTCTAGAAGAGACAAAAAAGCCCCTTACTTCGTGAGAACCAAGAGGCATATATAGTGGTAAGAGACAACAAATAGTAATTAGGTATGATTTCATTTTTTTATGTCTACTTATAGCTCCGGTAATGGTTACTGGGAAATTTTTAATTATTTTTTTTGAGGGAGAGACCACATGGAAGTTTCTTGACGATGAAGAGATAATAATTTACACCGAAGAAAACGAGCGCCATGACCGTGAAGATGATGATCTTGTTCAATCTGTCCGTTCATTGGATCAGAATGAAAATCATCATGATAATAGACCAGATCCATACGAATCCCCTGATTTCTTTTCTTGTCCATCCGAGTCACAGAAGCCTATGATGTAGATGGGTATAATCTCATTTTAATGGGTTTTTTTTCATGACGAAAATCCTTCGCAACCCGA
>CAZLLU010000054.1:0-3152 GCA_964560855.1 uncultured Candidatus Peribacteria bacterium
GTGAACTCCATATCCTGCATATCTCTATAATGTTTTTCCAATCCTTGATAGATCTCTACTAATTCTTTGTAGCAATCAGGCATTACTCTATCGAGCTCTTGTATTTCCATAGGAGTTCTGATACCTGCAACCACATCTTCACCTTGTGCGTTCATCAAGAATTCTCCGTAAAATTTATTTTCTCCGGTAGATGGATTTCTCGTGAAACATACTCCCGTTCCTGAAGTCTCTCCCATATTTCCGAAAACCATTGCTTGGACATTTACGGCAGTTCCGAGCAATCCTCTGATGTCATTAAGTTTTCTATAAATGATAGCTCTGTCGTTGTTCCGTGATCCGAATACCGCATCAATAGCCATATGCAATTGCTCTCTTGGATTAGCTGGAAATTCTCTTCCTGCATCATTCTTGATAACCTCTTTGTATAATCCAACAACTTTCTGTAAGTCATTTGCATCAAGTTCTGTATCCAACTTTACACCCTTAGCATCCTTTACAGATTGCAATGCCTTTTCGAAATCATGATGTTCTACACCCATAACGACATCACCGAACATCTGCAAAAATCTTCTATAACTATCTCGAGCGAATCTTGCGTTTCCTGTCTTTTCGATAAGTCCTTGAACAGATTCATCGTTAAGTCCAAGATTCAAAATAGTATCCATCATTCCTGGCATAGAATCAGCAGCTCCAGATCTTACAGACACCAACAAAGGATCCTTTGGATCACCGAGTTTTTTATCCATGACATGTTCGAGCTTTTGAAGTTTTTCTTCAATCTGATCGAGCACTATCTGAGGATAGGTCTTATTGCTCTTGTAGTAGAGATCACACGTTTCTGTAGTAATCGTGAATCCGCTTGGGATAGGTAATCACAAAGATACCATTTCTGCTAGATTTTTTCCTTTACCTCCGAGCATATCCTTCCCGAGGCCTTTCGCTTCACCGAAAAAGTACACGTACTTTTTGGCGCTACTTCCAAACAATCACATAATTTGTACTATTATATAAATAAAAATTTTACTGTAAAAAAAATTTGCATCTCATCATAATATATTCCCAAAAGTTTTCAAGAACAAAAAGCCGATTGTTTTGAATTCGATGACCATATAATTATGATACTCTCGTTTATCCGATAATATTATCCATGATTCAAAAAAGAAAACCTAAAATCTGACGCCGAATACTGCTTATCCTCATTATCCTCGGCATCTACATTTTCACGAAAAGAATCACCATCAACGCCAAAGTCACCGTAGAGCCAGGTGATAATGCCGGTAAGATTTTCAGTGAACTCAGCAGGATAGAACAGCTGAAGATGAAGATTTATCTCTACATGCATAGGGATATTTCATTCTCCAAACTCGAAGCAGGCAATTATACCTTCAGTGGAAGCTATACGAAGTCGGAACTGGTCCAGCAGATTTTGAAAGGATCAGAAAAAGATTATATTCGTCTTACGATTTTGGAAGGACGATCCATCTACGATATCGATGAAGCATTGGCAAGAAAATGATACATCACCGGAGGCGATTTCGTAAATTATGTAACGAACACAAACAATATAACCCAACTTCAAACAAGTTATAAATTTTTAGAAAATTCTGCACTCTGAATTCTAAATTCTGAATTGAAAACCCTAGAAGGATTTTTGTACCCCGACACGTACAACATAGATAAGAATAGACCATTGATCCCGCAATTAGTCAGCAAACAGCTACAGACCTTCAACACAAGAGTACGAAGCAAACTCAGCAATCCAACTGGATTTTACAAAACCATGGTTCTCGCAAGTGTTGTAGAAAAAGAAGAGAGAAACAATGATAATAAGCCTACCGTCGCAGGGATTTTTCTCAAAAGATTAGAACTCTGAATGAAGATCGACGCAGACATCACCCTCTGCTATGGACTCAAGACTTCATATACGGACTGCACACCTTCCGTCATTGCAAGGAATGTCAGTGATGCAAACAACAAATACAACACGAGAGCGGTAAGATGATTACCACCAACGACTATTTGTAATCCAACACGAGAAAGCATCAATGCCGTAGTAAATCCACAGAGTTCTGATTACTTGTATTATTTACATGATATGGACGGAAATATCCATTACGGAGAAACTTTGGAAGAGCATAACGCGAATAAAGCGAAGTATCTAAATTAGCTTTTTCTTAATTCTACACTCTGAATTCATTATAATGGACTTATAATATTTTTTAATATAGGATTCGTGACCTGTGTATACATCTGTGTTGTACGGATATTATTATGTCACAATAGCACTTGCACATAACGGATATCAGTACCATTTTCTAACAAATGCGTAGCAAAAGAATGACGCAACGAATGAAAGGTGGCCGGCTTAGTAATGCCGGCTTTTTCTTTGGCGTGATGAAAAATATGAGCTAATGTTCTCTCATGCAATATCCCTCCTCTCTCACTTTCAAAAACATATGCATCTGATGTTTTCAACGAACAATATCTTTGCAGCTCATCACGGATTTTCTCAGACAGAATACTTATCCTATCTTTCTGTCATTTTGCTCATTTGATATGGATAGTCAACGAACCAAAATCGATATCCTGCACACGAAGATTCTTTACTTCAGATAGTCT
Source organism: uncultured Candidatus Peribacteria bacterium (assembly GCA_964560855.1). Classification (GTDB taxonomy): domain Bacteria; phylum Patescibacteriota; class Gracilibacteria; order Absconditabacterales; family Absconditicoccaceae; genus CAJBLF01. The sequence continues at coordinate 2,620 of CAZLLU010000054.1, forward strand.
CATCCCCGCACCATAAGCAACCATAAGCAACAATTTATGTTTGATATTTTGAGGAACGGAAAACATATGATCCAATTCCGTCCTAGAAAGAACGATAGGCAATTTTTTAGGTTCTTTTGAAAGTTTGATATCAACATCAAACGAAACCTTCAATATCTGACTGCAGAAAAATTTGATAACTTCTTTATACAGATTGATTGTTTTCGGCGCTTTACCTTGTTTTTGAAGAAATAAGATAAAATCAAGGATCTTTTCACGAGAAAGTTTAGAAACATCGTAATTGAGCCACTTCAGAAAAAATCTCAGGCAATTGAAGTAGATCTCAACCGTTCTCGGACTGTAGTTTCTCTGTTGAAGCTCTTTAGTGAGCTGAAGGAGATAATCTTGCATTTTTTGATTGTTTAGGTATAAAAATCTTAGTGTAAATGTATTTATTTGAAAAAAGAAAAATACTGACAAAATCAGGACAAGCTTTTACCGTTTACCTACCACAACTCGTCACTAATCTGCCATACGTCAGATAGCGACGAGTT
>CAZLLU010000055.1:0-1803 GCA_964560855.1 uncultured Candidatus Peribacteria bacterium
AAAAGAATTCACTACAGCTTAAAGCTTGAAGCTTAAAGCTTGAAACTGTTTGAATTATCCAGTCCATGAAGAAGTCTATTCAGAAAAAAATCATCGCTGCCTATGGAGAAAATAAAGTCTCTGGTTTGATTCTCGGTATGCTTATTGGTGACAAGTCGCAGATACCGGAAGCGGAATATCAGCAATTCGTTGATTCAGGGTTGGTGCATCTGATAGCGGTCAGTGGATGAAATATTTTGATGATTGTCGTCTTCCTTCAGTTCATTCTTTTTTTTCTGCCGTTCTATGTGAGGATAGTGATTATTTTGATTACGATCACCGGATATAGCCTTGTCTGTGGAATGGATTCCAGTGTGTTTCGTGCGTTGCTGATGGGTGGATTGAGTATGGTCGCGCTGTTTCGGGGAAGAGAAATCAATATTTGGCGTCTTTTGTCTATCAGCGCTTTGATTATGCTCATAATTAACCCGTACTTTTTGGCGTACGATACCGGGTTTTTATTATCCTATGCCGCTATCATCGGGCTTGTCTACTTTAATGAAGAAACGAACAAATGTGAAAATGTTCAAACGACGCAATGATGAAATGATAAAGCGATAAAATGCCAGCAAAATCGTTTTCAGAAGTGATTAGTTTATGTCTACAAAAACTATATCTCACCGAGTATTTGAGCCAGTATCGGGATTTTTCCGATCATTATGTTTTTTATGGGAAAGATGAATTTGCTGGGTATTGTGGGTAATCTTTTTGTCTTGCCGATCGTGCCGTTTGTAATGATCTACGGCTTTTTCAGTGTCTGGCTGTATCAAATTTTTCACCGATCTCGACTGCTTTGGGTAGAAAAAATATTGGTGATATATATTTACAAGATTTCTGAACTTTTGACCACATACGGACTCTATATCTCAGTGACAGGACTATGGGTGAAATACCTCTTTTTGGCGTGATTTTTGACGCTGTTTATTGTCCGAAGGGTAAAAAGTAATAAAAAGCTAGGTAAGGACTGATAAAACAAATAATATTTTTTCGTAGACTGATAACCATAATATATCAAGTTGACAGTTCTAGACAGGGATTTCTTAACATTTTATTAGCATTTTTGATGAAAAGATGTTAAAAAGTTCATTCCCGCCCCGCCTTGCGGGATAAACTCCAGCGGGAATCTCTACGAAAGTAGGAATCTATACAAAAACTAGAATTTATTCTGCCATATGTACGTCATTCCCGACCTGATCGGGAATTTATACTAAACTACTTTAATTACTAATCTACCATATGGATTCCTTTGTATATATATTAGCAAGTAAGAAGAACGGTACTTTGTATATAGGAGTAACCAATAATATTGGGAGAAGAATATATGAACATAAAGAAGGGTGGAATGAAGGATTTACAAAAACATATAATGTAAAAACTTTAGTATATTATGAAAAGCATTGATCAATATTGGATGCTATCAGAAGAGAAAAACAACTGAAAAAATGGTATAGAAAGCGGAAAATAGAATTGATAGAAAAATGTAATCCAGAATGGAAGGATTTGTATCATAGTACGGAATAGGTATGGGTTTCCGTTTATCGTCGCTTATGTCTTTCCCAGTTATCGTCGCTTACGTCATTTCCAACCGTCTTTAACGTTATTCCCGACCTGATCGGGAATCCAATTGGCTATATGGCAAGATGGATTCCCGCTTTCGCGGGAATGACGTGATGAAGTGCGGGAATGACGGGCTGGAGTGTTGGAATGATGTGATGAAGTGCGGGAATGACGGGCTGGAGTGTTGGAATGATGTGATGAAGTGCG
>CAZLLU010000055.1:1903-2944 GCA_964560855.1 uncultured Candidatus Peribacteria bacterium
GGAATGACGGGCTGGAGTGTTGGAATGACGTGATGAAGTGCGGGAATGATGTGATGAAGTGCGGGAATGACGTGATGAAGTGCGGGAATGAGGTAATATATATGATTCGGACAGCTCCTCTTCGGCTGTTTAGCGAACAACCTCACCCCCTTTCTCCCCCTCTCCTTCAGAGAGGGGGAATGATTACTGCTCCCTCTCTGAAGGAGAGGGTTGGGGTGAGGGAATTTACTTAAGGAGAGGAGTGTTACTTTTACTCGAGTCTCTGGCGCCTGTCCCGTCTTTAGCGGGATAAGGGGAGAGGTCTCCCGCAAAAACATGCGGGATAAACTCCGGGCAGAGGGGTTTCTGTCTCCCCATGTAAGGGGAGAAGCCGAAGGCAGAGGGGTTTACGGACAAAAAAGTACAATAGTCCATAAATCCTCCACCACGACAAATCGGTTTTTCCCTCCTTTACAAAGGAGGACAAAATATAAAGATCTATTTTTTTTAGTCCCAGTAGACATACTACATATATTTTACAAAAAAACGGTATATAATTTGAAAGAGGATAAAAATACGTGTTTGGTATATGGAAAAGCCAATATAAATGTTCTTATATTTATAGACAGATAACAAAAGGTTGTCACAAAATAGACATTTTCTCGTATACCTTATCAGAAAGATGTGGTCTTTATTGTTTGAGAAAGGCAAGGAAGTCTCAGAAAGGAACTCATATTCTTCATAGGGAAAATATCCCCCGTGAACGATTTAGTGTTTCCGCGAAAGGACTTCACCAAAAAGCTCTTTTGGATTAGCTTTAGCTGTTCGCAGTGGACTGTCCAAAATTGTCTTGTATTTGTCGCTCAATTACGTAAAGTCGATGAAAGTTACCGTGTGGAGACACGGAACCTTCTTGTGTTTGCTGTGAGCAGGCACATCACATCGCCCGTCTGTGAGATGGGCACGTCTATCTGTGAGGTAGACGGTTGGCTGTGAGCCAAACAACAAAAACTTTTACATTGTATTTTATTCGCACACATGAAAAATTTTAAGAAATTGTTC
>CAZLLU010000056.1:0-2888 GCA_964560855.1 uncultured Candidatus Peribacteria bacterium
ACGTTAGATGATATATCCCCATTTGGATTAAGTAAATAAGAAAAAAATAAGGGAGCCCTCTTTTTATTTTAATTTAGATTTTTTTAGAAAACCTATTAAGAATTGATTATAGATTTTATTTAGATATCCTCTAAAAAATTTATTTTGTATATCATAATTAATGAAAAAAGTCTGGTTTATCGTTATTTTTTTACTCATCATCCTACTTTCATATACTGTTCAATTTAGATATTTTACTTCAGAAGCATATAAGAAAAATATAAACAAAGAATATCTCTTTACCTGAGGAATTCTTACTATAAGGGATTCAAAAAAAAACACAGAAACAATATATTACCCTATAGATAATAAATGATTTAAACTATGTATAAACTGAGCTAACATACTAGCAACTTTTTTTGTTTATGATATTTTGTGATACAAAGAATACAAACCATCAAGTTCAAGCCAAATAATAAATATGTGAAATATTGCTTGTCTTGAGATTACGCCATCTCAGAAAATATTTTCAGATACTGAGATTGGTATAAAAAATATACTGAGAAATACTTTTTTGGATAAATGAGGAAAATTAGTATGAATAGAATTACAACTAGCACCATTATCTTGAGAAAATATTGTTATAAAATCATTTAGCAAAAACAATAAAGATCGAGTTATTTCAGAATTTCAAAAAAGATTTGATACACTAGAAGATATGCCTATTGTTAGTAATCAAAAAGTACAAAGAACACTTGTGCTTTGAGAAATAGCTACATGACGAATATCTACTCATGACTATCCAAAATTAGGAATAAAAATATATTCTGACGATCCTTATAGTAAATCTTTTCAAATAGAAGCTCCTTTTATTGTAAAAAATAGAAATACATTGGTAGATCCATTTAACCCTGGACAATATATTACTATACTATCAAAATATCCAGATTTAACTATGGAACAGATTTTTGAAAGAGATTATGCTTATCAATTTAAAACAGATTGTAAACTAGAAAAAGAAGTAAATAGCATTTTGACTGGAAGCACTGAAGAATATATTGTTATAAATAATGAATGAATTTGTTTTGCTGGATGAAATGGAATGCATCAACAATATATTCATTTTCTATATAATAAAAACAATCCCGATCGTTATTATCTTGTAAATTTAGATGATGCATGTGCTCCTGGAAAATGTAATGTCTTTAATAAAATAGAGCTTTATTAGTGTATCTTTTACAAAATAAGGTAAACACAATGCAACGAATTAAAAAACATAAATACCTACTCTTCCTTATCGTTTTTAATAGTATTGTACTTGGTTGAGGCAAATACATTATGAGCAAAATAAGCTATTTTATGTTCTCAGGGGAGATAAATCTTGCTGATGATTGGTTGATAAAATATATTTTTCTTTGGGTTTTATTGCTTCCTTTGGATAGCTTATATATAGCAAGGAGAATATATTCGGTCAAAAAAAAGTGGTTAAATATATCAAGTTCAATATTAATTCTTTTGACATTTATTTTTTTTATTGATCCTGGATTTATGAGTATTCCATGAGTCCCTAGTTGACTTCTAAAATATGATTTTATACAAAATATGACAAATATTATACCTTGATTTATTTTCATTCTCTGAGTTGGATATATTATTTGATGAGATTTGTTATTAAGATATATGGGAAATAAGTTGTATTGTCATTTTAAAAAACAAAAAAACTAAGATATTTTCTCTAATATAGTTAAAAAAACAAATTGCTTAAAAAGGAAAAACTAATACAAATGACTATATTTTTTATAATTTTATATTATGATACTACGATGAAAAAAAAATTATTATTGACATTAATTATCACTGGTATAATTTTGATGGGATACGGATTTTTTATTTTGAACAGGAATGAAATTCAAAAAGAAAACAGGATAAAAACATTATCAATAAATAATATAGTAAGCATAAATTCGACTGATTCTAGTAAAAAAGAAAATATTAATATTTCGGAAATAAGCATAATAAAATCTGAATACTTACCTGACAACATAATATCAAAAGAAATTCAAGAAATACAAAGTAAGATAGGAAATATTTCTAGTGGACCAGAAAATATTTGTTCAAACGGAAAAAACAACTGGAATAGCCTTAATAGTTGTCAAATAAAAATCAGTAAAAGCATTGAATACACGATCAAATCAAGTGATTCTTCAGAATACATATTACTAAAAAACAATAAAAAAGTATGGAGTAAAAAACTTATATTTGGTGCAGTTGATCCAATAACAAATGTTTTTGTTTTTAAAAATTTATTTATTTTCTCTTACATATTATGGACTGATAGTTCTCCTGAAAATGATGTAATCATAAATGGTGAAAGTATGAGAGAAAAATATTTGTTTGATAGTTCTTACAGCCCAATGATTATTAGTAATAAATTGGTATTTTTAGGACACACGAAAGACAAAGTATATGTAATAATTGACGGAATTCCCAAACAAATTAATTATGAAGAAATTTTCCATAATGGTTGTTGTTCAATGGGTGGAATGAATCCTATTGGAAACGATCAATCAATGTATTTTTATGCAAAAAGAAATGGCGAGTGGTTCTGGGTTACCGTCAATATTAATTAATTTGAAAAATAGGAAGTCTTTGAATATATACGAAATTTTTTATCCTGAAAAATGGAGCACAAACTTGATAGAACTTGAATGACTCAATAACTCAATCAAATAAGAAACAATATAATATTTTAATCAAAGCATCAAAGATTAGACTCACATAAAAAAGTATTGATTACATAGGTTAAAATTGATATACAAAGATTAGTTTATCTTTTTTTTATTTAATTTAAGAAGGCTCCTTGTTGTTTAGTAATAGAGTCAATCCAAATTGGGGATACATACCCTCGC
>CAZLLU010000057.1:0-2886 GCA_964560855.1 uncultured Candidatus Peribacteria bacterium
ACTCGAACCCGTACGAACAGAGCTGAAGTCTGCTATGCTACACCAATTACATCATATCCGCATATCCGCGCTCACACAATAACAAAAAAAACTTCGTGGGATGTATATACATATCTCTGACACAAAATCAAGCGCTTTTAAAACTTTTCTGTGTAGATTCTCTTATATCCCAGGACGGTAAGTTTTCCGACAATATCATCCACTGTTTCAGATTTTCAACAGAGATAAAATTCCGTATTGGGCTCGAAATGATACTTGATGAGGTCTATTCTTCAGGAAGCATACCCTGGGATAGATTCCTGTGAAATATATATTTCATATCCCAGTCCGTGAATTTTTTTGATTCTATTTTCATAGAAAAGATCCTTCTTATATGATACAGAAAAAAATAAATGTTTTTCGGTGGTGCAATATTTCGCCATATTAATGAGCGGAACAATACCTCGTCAGGTTCCGATGAATACCTTGGGTAATTGGGTGTTTTGAAGGACAAAATTTCCAAAGATGCCTTTGATAATTACTTCGCTTCCTATGGATTTTTTTCTGATTGCAGCACTTCCTCTACCATGGTTTGAGAGTTTGATAGCGAAGATGAGCATGGTCTTTCCGTTGTCGGTATCTTGATCTACGATAGAATAACTTCTTTCAAAAGCCCCTTGTTCATCTTCAAATGCAAATAATGCTCGTTGTCATGGTATCGGTTTGACTTCCGTATATGTCTCAATAGAAAACTCCATGACAGTGTCTGTCAACATTTGACGATTGATGACTTTAGCTTTGATACCGTCCATATTCTATATACAGAATAAATTAACTACCGAAAATATGGGCAATCCCCTTACCTATAAAATAGGTCGCGATGATGACAACGATAGCGATGCCTACATGCTCGATGATAGCATGTATGACATTTTCCTTATTGTTTTTGGCTATTCGATAGCTGAGCAGAACTAAGGCAATAATTCATCGTACGACATTGATAATGATACCTGTTTGCAAAGAGAATATGCTTATAGGAATCAAAAATGTGAGTGCAAAAATAAGCTTTGCTAGGAAGGTGATCAGTGTAGACATCCAGATAGATTTTTTGGAATTTTTTTTATCTGATTCTTGAGAAAGATGCATTCCTAGGGCATCGGAAAGGGAATCGGCGACGGCGATCGTCAGGATTCCGCCGATAACCACCATCAAAGATCAAGTTCCTGACATCAGCCCAACCATCAATCCGAGTGTGGTAATGATCCCTGAGGTGATTCAAAAACTTATTCACGTTTTGATGGACTGTTTCATGAAAGATAGATAAACAAGTAAATGCTGTCTATTGTTGTTCTGGTAATGAACAGTTAGTTTTGGCCGCAAGATTTGTAAGGCTTTGAGTTCACTCTATGATACTTCCATCAGCGAGTTTCCATGCAGGGACGCTTCATTTGATTTCTTTACCACAGCGTTCTGCTTCTTCCATACATTCCACATAGGTGACGTATTGGAAGCTATCACCGAACATAGCTTTTTGTTTTTGACAATGTGGACAGTTTACACTACCATACATGACGACTCACTTCTGGGTAAGACATTGTGCGAATTCATCGAGATTTTTTGTTTCTGTCGTCTGATTACAACCGGCTAAAAATATTGTTGCCAAGATTCAGAGTAAAGCAAATTTTTTCATGCTACTATATATAAGGGATAAAAATCATCTTGAAAGAAGAGTAGTTTTTTGCTATGTGGTTTCAACTAAAAACAATAGTTGATAGTTTTTTTTTATTGTAATCCACATATACTATATATATGAACATATGGTCTTGTTAAAAAAAATAATTGTCATATAAAAAAGAGTGGCATTTATACCAGAAAATAGTACATTCAATACTGCTACAGGATGTAAAATGTTTTATCTTATAAATATCTTACTATGAGAAAAACTTTAGAAAATCTAACCAAAGCATTTGTCGGTGAGTCCCAGGCAAGGAATCGCTATGCTATCTATGCTAGCGCAGCCAGGAAAGAATGATATTTACAGATTGCAGAAATCTTCGAGCAGACAGCTGAACAGGAGAGAGAACACGCATCACGATTTTTCAAAATGATTCAGTCAGTAAAAGAAAAATTAGGTGAAGATATGGATGAAGTGGTAGTAGATACAGCAGCATTCGTCAAAAAAGGAACGACTTTGGAAAATCTCCAATACGCTATCAACGGAGAAAATCACGAACATGAAGTCTTATATCCAGAATTCGCTAAGATCGCTGAAGAGGAAGGCTTTCCAGAAATAGCCGCAAGGATCAGAGCGATTGCTCACGCAGAAGAACATCATGAAGCGAGATATCAAGCATTACATGATCGTTTAGCTGATGGTACCTTACGAGCAAAAGTCGAAGATATTGAATGGATGTGTACCAAGTGCGGTTATGTGTTCAAAGGAAAAACTCCTCCGGAAACATGTCCATCATGCGGACATGAAAAGAATTATTATGTCGTAAAATGTGAACAGTACTAATATAATTTCATGCTAAAAAACTCCGCATCAGCGGAGTTTTTGTTGTATAAAATATTTATGCTCTATTTTCTCCGCTCCTCAATGTCCAGCTTACAGAGTTAATTACTGCGTTACCGAATTGTTCAAGCGACACTTTATTTTCTTTGACTAACTTCTGTACTTTAAATCTATCGAGCTCTAGCGCTTCATTCAATACTCCCAATTCTTGTAAAATCTGTTTCACTTTTTCTTTGTCTTCGACGCTGATGTTGTCCATTTTGCTTGCAGAGATTTTTCCCGTATTTCAAAATAGCTTCAACAGATCGTGCTCCTCTATATATTCTATCAAAATATTTTTTATCAGATCTTTGTCACGTTTTGCCTGGGATTCCTGTTTGCTCAATTCGACG
>CAZLLU010000058.1:0-2799 GCA_964560855.1 uncultured Candidatus Peribacteria bacterium
GATGATTCGTATAAAGATTTTATGCTGGATTCAGGAGAAGAAAAAGATTTTTGTTTCACGCTAAAAAACAAGTCCAGCGAAGAATATATCATTACATATGGATTTACAGAGTCAATTATAAATAATATTTGAAGACAATTGTGTAATGGATGAGTTTCTGCTGATAATTCATTTTCAGCGATTTTTGCTAAACCTGAGCCCAAGGATATAGAGATAGGGTCGGGAGAATCCAAGACAATTACCGAAAAAATACGTATACCTGTAGGTATGACGGGTACAGCTTATGGATGTGTATCTTACACAGTCAAATGATCGGCGCATCAAACCAAATGATCTATTTTTGAGGTACTTATCAGTAGAACATTACCACTAAAAATATTTATCGGGAAAATGGCAGATATAAAAAATGATGTTAAATTAATAGCAAATAGAGGAGGAGTGTTTACTACCAACAACAAGATCAAGGCAAATATGGATAGTGAAGACAATTTGAATATATCGTTCATGGTAGAGAACAAATGAAATGTAGAACAGTCAGTGGTGATAACAGGAAAAGTATATAATATCCTATGATTTGAAAAAGAATTTACTGTTCCTGCAAAAACAGTTTCTGTTAATGGAACAGGAGAATTCATAGCAAATGTAGGCATTCTTCCGTTTTATAAATGATTTTTTTCTGTAAAGATCAATATGGAAAGTACACCAAGCTTTGCTTTCAATACAGATGGATTGGATGAAGAGATAACCAAATGAACACTTCATAAAGATTCTGGAAATATATATATATATTCATGGACAAGTATAATTATATTGATTCTTCTTGTTGTAATTATTATTAGAATCCTTCCATTGAGATCTAAGAAAAAACCAGCAACAGTATAGTTTTTATTCCTCTAATACGAGATAACGTATGATCAAAATAAAAAATATATTTCTAATGTGAGGTATAGTGTCAGTATTGATTTTATGATCAGTATATGCACAAGACGCTCAAAATACGTGAACGCAAATCACTGATAATGTAATGGCTAGTGTTGATCCTAATGTAATGGAAGATATGTATAAAATAGCTGTACATTATTGTAATGATGAAATCCAGTGAGACAAAACAAATTCATATCTTACTATGGAAATGAGGCCTGGATCATCCAAACAGTTATGTATAACCATGGTAAATGCTTCTTTGAGTGATCAATATCTAACTTTATGATTTGCAGAATCACGTATCAATGAAGTCGGCAAACAGCTTTGTCAGTGAGATTTGGCAGATGAGAAAAATAATTTTCATAAATATATTACGCTACAAGAATCGGAATTATACCTTCCTGCTAGTGGATGAACGTTTACTCAGATAGCCAATATTAGAATACCTCAAAATGTTGCCACAGGAGATTTATATTGATGTCTTGGATTTTTCCTGAGCGGTGCCTATTTTAAATGACCAAATGATGTCCTATGAGTGAGGATGGCAAGACATTTTCCTCTTAAAATAGTAATAACTTGAGATGTTTACAATTATGGACGACGAGATGATGTTAAATACGCATATATAGATAACAAACAAACAATACTCAAGATACTTATCGCTATCTTAGCTGTACGACTGGTAGTAACTATCGCAAAAACTGGCAAGAAAAAAGAAAAAATTTCTACCAAGAAAAAGTAATGTTTATATGTAAATAATCATAAAAAGCCTCGTGAAAGCGGGGTTTTATTTTATATTGAAACTTCAGGATAAAATCCATACATTCTGATTATCTTTATTCGTTCTTGATTTCTATGACACGAACAACAATCATTTTACGATATCTTCTTCTCATCAACCTTTTCACCTTTATCGCCCGAGGAGTGGATAAGTATAAGGCACAGACCAAGAGACGAAGGATATCTGAAGCCAATCTGCTTCGATATGCAGGGCTCGGTGGTCGGATCGGCGCCATTGTTGGTATGGAGCTTTTCCGTCATAAGACGATAAAGGGAAAGTTTTTGACTAGATTCCGATTGATATCAGCTATACGGATCGTTCTCGCTATTCTACTCCTTTTTACGTTGTAGATTAAAAGATTATGAAAATTATTAAGATTAAAAAATTCTGTTTGCTAGTTCGCTAAGTACCAAATCTTTTAATATTTTAATCTTCTAAATCTTTTAATTAAAATATGAACATCAAACAAATCCAAAATAATATCCTTTCTCGATACAAAAAAAACGGGAGAAAACTCCCACGAAGAAAAGTGCAGAATCCCTATGCGATCCATATTTCTGAGGTGATGCTTCAGCAGACACAGGTGGATAGAGTGATTCCGTATTTTCACCAACGGATGAAAGATTTCCCTGATTATAAAACTTTGGCAGAAGCTTCGAAAACAGATCTCCTTCGTCATCGATCAGGTTTATGATTCAACTCTAGAGCTCTCAGACTTCAAGAGTGCGCAAAAACCATAGTAACTAAAAAAGATTTTCAAATTCCAAATGCCAAATTTCAAATTTCAAATTCCCAACCCGATCTTGATGAGCTAAGAGCTCAATTACAAAAGTTGCCCGGTATAGGACCCTACACTTCAGCCGCTATCATGGCATTTGCTCGAAATTTACCTGTTCCGGTTATTGATACCAATATCAGAAGAGTGCTGATTTTTCTCTTTAAACTTCCGGAAACTATAACAGCCAAGGAACTCGAAGAATTCGCGACCAAAATAATTCCGTCATGAAAATCTCGTGACCGACATAATGCACTTATGGATCAATGAGCGTTGCTTCTGACGGCTAGGAAAACAAAGATAAAGCCGCTTTCCAAAC
>CAZLLU010000059.1:0-2766 GCA_964560855.1 uncultured Candidatus Peribacteria bacterium
TTAAATTCTAAATTTAAAATTTTGCATTATTTTTGTGGATAGTATAGTCTAGGAACAACGTATTTTTTGCTTAGAAAGCTGTACGCTTTCAAAATTCAAAAGTTTTTACTCTTTATAAACAAAAACACATGAAACACCTTAAGTTTATCGGTGTACTCAGTACACTTATCGTAGCTGCATTTGCCGTCCTTAATCTAGGACAATCTTTGGCAGCAACTACAGCAACAAACACAACACTTGGGATCACTCCAGGCAATCTTACATTCTATAAAGACATAGGAACTGATATGGATTCATATTTCTCTCACTCAGGAAATACTAATGCTGATATCGATATCGGTACTTATGGTGCAAGCCTATCTCCTATTGCTGCACAATCAAGTGGAGATCATAGATTCACTGTCAGTGATCTAAAAGGTAATGCATTCGTTGTAACAATTCAAAGTTCTGATCTTACAGCTGTGGATCAATCTGGAGCTCAATTAGTCATTGCGAAAAATCTTATCGGATTTACAGGAACATCACGATTGGGTACAGGTAAAGCTGTAACAAGCAATATGGATGAAGCAAATATCGGTACTAGTCCACTAACATTTGTTCAAAGAGCTGACAATTCTGGAACATCTAAATATTCAAAAGAAATCACTCTTAAAGTAGCTGTTCCAGCTGCACAAGCTCCTGGATCATATACTGGACTCTTAACCTTCACCTACTAGACTTATAAAAAAATGTCTAGGAACTCTTACTCCGTAGCGCTACGGAGTCGGTATTCCTAGACTCTACTATCTACCAGAACGGGGGAACGTACGCGTACGATAGCCAAAATAACTGCTTATTTCTTAGGCAGTTTTTTTGGTTTATTACGAATTTTTGTGAAGAATAACATAAGTACAATCATACCCAACAATAATCATACAGCCTTAAACCTTAAACCTTGAGCCTTATGCGTAATAGTTACATCGATAAATTTCGCTTTACGCATAAGAACGGTGAAATTCATCTGGCCGCCCATCTCTACACCTTTTGTATAATATACCAAGCATCCGTTGACGGTTCACGAAGCGGTTTCTGGCAACTGCACCGTGGCATGCTGATACATAAGATTGTTTGCCGGAACGGTGAATGTCGCCATGTATCCAGTGACATACTGTCAGAAATTTTGATCATCACCTTGCTGCATGCAAGCCTTATTCTTCCACTGATCATTGGTAAATCCTCCATCCACGAATTCTACCGTGACGACGATATCTTTATCGGAGCTATTGGTCGCCTTGAAACAGATGTCTTTTTTTTCTCAAGGAATCGATATATATTCGATAGTCTTTTCTGCTGGCCTATCGCAAAAATCTATCTCTATCTGAGACAGATCAGCGTTCGCCTCTTCTAGTTTGTTTGCATCGAAATTTGCCTCGACTTGGACCATTCATGTACCTGTCTGAGCCATACACAAGCCAAATGCAGAAAAAAGGATCGCGATCAACGCAAAATGTTTCATGAAAAATATTCAGAGAATAAATTATTTTCTTTTTTTGATGGTTCATTTTACTGCTTTCTTGGTGGCAGGCGCTTTGTCATGAATTATCTTGATCTTCACCGTATTTTTCTTTTTTAGATCTTTGATAAGAAGGTACACGATACCTGCAAGCAAGAGCAATCCGACGATTGTGATAAACGTCCTAACATCCCATATCATGATAGTCGTCCTTTCTTTGAGGAATCCTACTTTGGGCTCTTTTCCATAGAACATATATGGAGTATTTGAGATATCGAGCCTGATGGAAAGAGTATATGAAGGATCCTTATCTATCTTCTTGGTTATGAGCAATGTCTCCCCTTTCAGGATCTTACGCGTCTCTATGAATGTATTTTTGTACATCAGGATATTGGAAGCCACTCAAGTTATCACGACATCCTGTTCAACGGGAGAGATGTTTTTTACCTTGATTTGCATGACATATTTATTATCCGAAACGTCTTTGTAGATCCTAATCTTGGGATTATGGGAGATATTCTCTCCATCCTCATCAGTGAACTCCTCAAGGATAATACCCTTTTCTCTTGCATTTTCAGGATTGCCGACGATCATATCGATGAATTTTGCCCTGCGCATAAGAATAGAGAAGCTTGCTGCTGCAGTAGATGTCTCATCTTTTGCTTTCTCGATGACTGAATATACTATACATCCATGATAGAGCCCATCCATCCCTTCTGGATATCTCACAAGCGCATCTTTTTGGATCGTCTCTCCTGGTTTCAAGACGATTGTCTGATCATAATCTGTCACATATTTTCCAAAATTTTCTACATCAGCATCACTCAAACATGCCTTATTCTGCCATTGATCATTGGTGTAGGTACCGTCAACAAAAGAAAGTTTTATCGTAATAGGTTTTTTCGCCCCATTGGAAAGCGTATAACAGATACCCGTCTCTGCTCCTGGATCTACCTGATATTGAACGGTATTTTCTGATGTGGCACAAAAATTGAGCGAAACATTAGCTAAATCGTCTGCAAGCACATAACCTCCTACAATAAAAAACACAGAAAGCAATCCTATAAGTTTTTTCATATATGCAAAAAAAGGGGTAAAATTTCCGGTATTTTATAAAAATTCCGCCTGACGAATCAAGCGGAATCCTCTTGCCTTTCGGGGATTTTGATATAGGAAATTTCTAATATGCCATTTCTTGGAATGTTACATCGCTTGGTAGTTCAAACGCATCAGCCTTATCCACTCATTTTGTACAATTGAATTTTACAGGACTG
>CAZLLU010000060.1:0-2454 GCA_964560855.1 uncultured Candidatus Peribacteria bacterium
ACGGCAGGGGATTGCCGTTTTTTTTATATTATTTCTTTGACTTGCTTACATCAATATTTCACTAAATCATCAAAGTTTTTATTAGTACTCCAAAATGCATCTAGTTTTTCTCTTAATTCTTTATGAATTGTATATCATGTATCAGGTTTTCATAAAAACTCTTTGCATTCATGATTTAAGATTACTGTCATAGATTCTTTCAGAAATTCAAATTGTTGGTCGGTAAGTGAAGCTACTGGTTCTGTATTCTTATAATAATGTATAAATTGGAAGTGAAGGAGCTCGTGGAGGAATATTCCTATATAGTATTTGATTGATCGATTGTAATATAATCGAACGTATCATTTTTCATAATTATATGGTCAGCGAGGAAATGTTGTGATATATCATGTAAAATCTTTTCTATATATTTGTTTATTTGTAATATTTTCTAGTACTTTACATGCTTTATCGATATCCTTATCGATAATCTGCTGCCCGAACTTTATCGTTTTATTGATGTTATCTTCATTATCTTTGTAATATTTTTTGAGGTATGGTAAAAGAAACTCATATGCTTCATTTTCTGCTTTTCATGATATTTTTTTTGCAATATCTTGATCGATTTTTTCTTTTCGATTTACTCAATGTGATACTTTATTACATGCTTTCCATCGATTTCGCATATCTTTTTGCATATCCAAAACTAGTTTTAATGTATACATTATGCTTTAGATTGTAATATTTTAAAAACTTTTTCTTTGCCTATGATTTTATATACTCTAGGTATTAATACTTGGTATGTGTTACAATGCGGATCTTTTCATTCTTTACGTTCTACAGGACATCCTCATGTACAAATATATTGATAATCACAATTAATACAATCCTCAGATAGTTTGGGTAATTTATCTTTTCATTTATTAATTAGCTCAAAAAGATCCGTATTTTCATGTATATTTCAATTATTTTCTTTTTCTCAGAAATTTACATGACAAAAATACATTCCTCAATCAAGGTAGACTGCTCATCATGAAAATCAACATATGCATGTTTGAAAATATGGATTCAAGAATTTTAGATCACATAATTTATGTAATTCAGAAAATTTATATCAATTGTCTGTCGCTTCTTCTAATATATCATAACATTGATTCATTATTATAAGTAACTTTTCTTGATCTAATTCTTTTCATTGGACAAATGAATAGCGGAAAGGGAGATTCTTTTTTATCAAAAATTTTGTGAGTTCAACTAATCAATCCATATTTTCGTTTGATATTACTGTCATTATACTTGGTTTTAATCATTTTTGAATGATCTCTTCTATTTTCTTTTCAACATCATTAAAACATCATTTTCCGTTAATATAAAACCTGTTTTTATCGTGATATTCTCCTATTCAATCCAATGATACAGCTATTCATACCTTATTTTCTTTGATATAATTCATTTGCTCTTCGTTTATTATTGTTCCATTTGTTAGAAATGCAATTCATAATTTGCAGTTTTTCTCTTTTAATTTTTCTCTCAAAAAATCTATCTTGCTCATCCATTTTTTGAAAACTATTGATGGTTCTCATCATGATAGTCTTAAGGTTACCTTATTGAGATTATGTTTTTCTGCTGTTTTAATAATGTCTTTTATTAGAATATCTGTTGTTTCTTCGTCCATATCTTCATGCGTATCTTTGGTATTTATATAACAATATGAACATCTTAGGTTGCATTTATCTGTTGTATGTACCCGTAAGTTCAATGTATTGGGAATGCTGCTTCGTTTGTCGTGTTCGAATATTCATGAAAAATTCACTATATTTTTCTGTGATAGTATATTAACGTATTTTTCAAGACTTTCTTTGTCGTATCAACTTGCTTCTGAAAGTTCATGTATATTAATATTTTTTTCGAAAAGATCCAGTATCCCCTTTTGTGTACTGGTTATTATTTTTACTCAATCTTTTGTGAGAGGATTAACACAAACATAATATTCTTCATTTATTTTTTCACATATCAAATGTGGATTTTTATATAATTCCATGATAAATATTAGTTCTAAAAAAAGCCCCCAGGAGTTTCCATGGAGGCCGGCTGCAGCAGGCACACATCATTTTAAATGTCGCAATTGGAACAATCGCAATTACTGCAATCGCAATCACAATTACCACAATCACTGTCTCCACTACAATCGCAATTACAATCGCTACAATCTGAATGAGACATTGATGATGTGCGTAAAATAGTGCTGTCGTCAAACAAAAGTGATTTCATAAATACCTCCTTTCTGTTTTTTTATTTTTTTTGATTGACAAATTTAGTAATAGTTATTTTGTATTGTTTTTCAAGTATTTTTTGGGGTGTCTTTTGGTGAGATTCCGGCTGCAATGCTTGGCATCGGAATGACGCAATTGAGTGCGGGCCGCCGGAATTAAAAATATAAAAAAAATACGTCGAAATGACGTAATAATGACGGCA
>CAZLLU010000061.1:0-2224 GCA_964560855.1 uncultured Candidatus Peribacteria bacterium
GCTAATCTCCAGCAAGCGCTCAAAAACGTAGACGTAAAATTTTTCCAAAATATACCATGAATCTGACCAAAATCCGCGAAGAAGATTGTACTTCAACTCAGGTGAACATTTGACGTTGAGGATATCAACAGGATGGATATCGATCAGAAATTATATAAAAATATCGTTTCATCGCTCAAGGGATTCGGGTATGGAGCTGATCAGGTGAAAGCTACCTTGCAGAATTATGAAGGAGTAGTTACCAAGGAAAACATGCCGGAAGTAATCAAACGGATAATCTCGCAGATATAAAATAAAAAATCGCCACAAATTGTCTCAAGTCCGCCTAGGCGGACGTCGCATATCGTTTCAGATCGCTGTTTTATTGCTGTAAGCAATGATGGGAAAAAGATTTGAGGAATTGCAGGTATGGATTCTAGCACAAAAACTTATTCAAGACTTGTGAGTGATTTTTTATCATAAGGATTTTAAGAATTGGAGCTTTCAGGATCAAATAATGAGAGCATGTATTTCTGTTGCTAATAATATCGCAGAAGGTAATGAAAGATGATCAGATAAGGATTTCATAAAATTTCTCTATTATGCTAAGTGATCAGTAGGTGAAGTGAGGAGTATGTTATATTCTGCACATACTTTTTGATATATAACAGAAGAACAATTCGATAAATTAAAAGATACATGTTTAACAATAGGAACAAAAATAAGTAATTTTATAAAAGTATTGGGAAAATAGAAACAAAAAAAACGCCAAAAAAGTGCTACAAGATCTGCTGAAGCAGAACGTTACATATTGTTCCAAATTGCTGCGATGAAACTAATTGGCAGCGAACTGCCGCAATCTGAGACAATCTGAGATAACCTGATGCTTTTTATTTTGTCATTTATCTTTCATGAATTCTAAGAACTTAAAAAAAACGTATGTTCAGACGTATGAGAGATTTTTTCTCGAAAACCAAATGGTAGTCTCGACGCCGTTTATTCTCAACCGATCTGGTGATGTACTCAATAATTACAGCGGCGTGAGCATCAAGCAGAAGATCCCGTTGCGCATGTATATGGGATATACTAGGACGGCTACGAAATGAATTTCTATCAATAAGGTTGTACATCTGGATATGAGTGAATATCAATTCATCGAGAGTAATGCGATGGAATATGCGCCATATTTCGGTGATATCAACAAGGAATTGGAAAAAAAATTTGCAAAACTTCTGCCAGACGGCGAAGGATTCCAGATCAACATCCTTTCGGAATTGCCAAGAGGTGTAGGGTTGGGATTCTGATCTATATTGGCGCTTTTGCTGTGAGTAA
The DNA here is from genome assembly GCA_964560855.1 of uncultured Candidatus Peribacteria bacterium. Taxonomy (GTDB): domain Bacteria; phylum Patescibacteriota; class Gracilibacteria; order Absconditabacterales; family Absconditicoccaceae; genus CAJBLF01. Next base: position 1,312 of record CAZLLU010000061.1, read on the forward strand.
TTGTGCAGAAAATATTAGGAAATAAAAATATCGATGCACAGATAGAAGAGTGTAAGAAAAAGGATATCAATGAAGTGATAAATGATGGACATAATGTTTTTCATGCTATCATGGTAGATGCCTTGAAATTCGATAGATCTATCTATGGCATGATTTCGACGGGGACCAAGATGGCAACGTTTTTTGATGGGTATTATCCTGTAGTATCGTTTTCTGAAGATGGAGAAAAACGATTGCTTTCAGAAGAGGATATCGTCAAAAGATGTTATGGATTTAGGCTCAATCATCTCTTCAAAGGCCTCAGGGAAAACCCCTATATCCCTATCGATTATGGTATCATTTATTCAGGTAAACCAGTATTGCTGGAACAGATAGCGGGCAATAAATACAAGGCAAACGATACTATAAGCAAGACGATAAAATCGGATTTCAAGAAAATGTTCGGTGAGTTATTCAGTAATCTGCATATCAATAGAATACCTGGATTTTATAAATATCTCGTAGCTCCGGAGACAGATGAATTTGCTATGACATATGGCAAGATCATGGGGACATTAAGTATGAAAATACTGTATTATATGGCCAAGATCCATTCGGAAGCATATGAAGAGGATCATATGATACAATTTTTGGAAACGTTAAGGATGTATAGACAGGCGGATTGTGTGACAAGGAGAAGCTCCAAGAATTATCTGAAATTTATCAAGAGCTTGCTAGATAATTATACCGGACCCCAATGATATATCGGACTTTCTCCTAACGATAGTACCATCATGGGCGGATGTATGACGTTCGCAATGCCACTTGAAGGATTTAGAAAAATGATTGTAGAGGCTGCAGACAAAACATCATTGGAATTTATAGGCTCCAAGACTATCTATATGAATCGGGTGGATGGTGTAGAACATGAAGG
>CAZLLU010000062.1:0-2040 GCA_964560855.1 uncultured Candidatus Peribacteria bacterium
CAAGCAGACAAGATGCTTCATGAAGGACAGATCGGCTATATCGTGACTGGACAGAAATCAGTTAGGGATGTGCAGATCTGAGATACTATACTCTGATGATTACCGAAGATGAAAAAGCAGATGATTACAGATGATGGACAGAAGATTGCTGATGATGAGATTAATAAGGTTACATACGATATTATATGATGTGCTATGGAAGTACATAAGCATCTTTGATGATGAAATAGAGAGAAGAACTATCAATTGGCGCTTATTCATGAATTAGAGAAAAAATGATTACAGGTAAAGAAAGAAGTACAATTAGATCTTATGTATAAAGATACGAAATTAGCTAACCAATATGTTGATTTAATGGTGAATAATAAGGTGATTATAGAAATGAAATCTAAATGATTTTTACAGGATATAGATTATAAGCAGATAAGGACGTATCTAAATAGTTCAGATAAGAAGGTTGGTTTGTTGTTTGATTTTTGAGGAAGAAAACTTTTATATAAAAGATTGGAAAAGGAATACCAAAAGAATCTTCCGTTATCTTCTGAAAAAAATCTTCCGTTATCCTCTTATATTATACCAGGGTTTAAGAAAGTGAAACCATTCGTCTATGCAGGAGTCTATCCGTTAGATACAAATGATTATGATAAACTCAAAGATAGTCTGGAAAAATTATCACTCAATGATAGCGCGATAGAGTACGAGCTGGAAGATTCCAAAGCATTGGGATTCGGTTTCAGATGCGGTTTTTTGTGAATGCTGCATATGGATATCGTCAAGGAGAGATTGTCCAGGGAATACAATATCGATACAATATTCACGATACCGACCGTCATCTACCTGGTCAGATCCAAGAACCTTTCCATAGAACCGATAAAATCCTGATGAAATATCACGACCCTCATCAAAACAGGGATGTACAAACACATCCTTGGTCCGGCTACTACCGATGAAGAGGCTGAAAATAGGGTAGAGGAGCTCAAGCCGCGATTGGTCGTGAAATCATGAGCAGATATGGTGGAACAAGGAGTTATCGATGAAATCTATGAACCGGTAGCTGCAGTAGAAGTCGTAGGTCCTGAGGAATATGCAGGCAATATCATGGCGCTCTGCCAGGAATATAGAGGAAAACTCATAAATATGGAATATATAGATGAGACGAGAGTTGTTCGACATTACGAGTTACCGATGGGTGAGATCATCATAGATTTTTATGATAGGCTGAAGTCGGCTACCAAGGGCTATGCGACGATGAACTATGAGTTCAAGAAATATCAGCCAGCAGATCTGGTGAAGCTGGACGTCTATATCAACAACGAAAAAGTGGAAGCGCTCAGCCGGGTCATCCACAAGGATAAATCATACTACTTATGAAAGGAAGTCGTGGAAAAATTAAAGACACTGATTCCAAAACACTTGTTTGTTATCCCTCTTCAAGCGGGAATCGGCAATAAGATGATTGCTAGGGAAAATATCGCCGCTATGAAAAAAGATGTCCTTGCAAAATGTTACGGATGAGATGTTAGCAGAAAAAGAAAATTATTGGCGAAGCAAAAAGAAGGAAAAAAGAAAATGAAGGCTATTTGAAGCGTAAATGTCCCAAGTGACGTTTTCATAAAAATGGTAGCTAGAGGAGACTAACTCGCTTCGCTCGAATTCTAAATTCTAAGTTTTAAGTGCTAAATTCTAAATTTTAGATTTTAGATAGATGATGATAAAAGAAAAGAGCTTTGAATTTGCTTTAGATATTATAGAACTCTACAAAAAACTAGTCCAGAGTAATGAATTTGTGATATCCAAACAATTATTAAGAAGTGCTACGAGTATATGAGCAAATATAGAGGAGGCCTCCGCTGGTCAAACCAAAAAAGATTTTTACACTAAAATGACCATAGCATCAAAAGAAGCCAGAGAAACAAGGTATCGAATTCGTCTTTTGGATAAAAGCTCTCTTATTGGTGTGCCCTTGAAAAAGTATTTAGATGAAATAGAGGAAATAATTAGAATGCTAACCAAAATTGTTAAGACAACTTATGAAAATAT
>CAZLLU010000063.1:0-1826 GCA_964560855.1 uncultured Candidatus Peribacteria bacterium
CGCCGGAATTAAAAATATAAAAAAAATACGTCGAAATGACGTAATAATGACGGCAAGGGATTGCCGTTTTTTTTATGCTGTGGTGTTTCGTAAATCATCGTTGTTGAGCTGTAACTCATCAGTCGCTAAATCGCTTTCTTCCGCCGTTTGAAAATCAGCTGAATATTGAGACATATTTTCTGCTATGCTTTCTCTTTTTTCGAGACTGGTGATGAAAACTTCCAAATTTTCAAGGTCAATCTGTCCGTCCTTGCTGAATTTATTGAAGAAATTCAATGTTTTTTCTCCTCGCTCGTTATTGTAGGTCTCTGCTCACCTATCATTATCTATTTCTTCCAATATCTTTTGTCGTCTTGGTTCTAGGTTATCATGAGATTTCTTTGTGAGTGGATCTAATCTGGTAATCAATCATCTAAATTTTTTGAGCTCGTCGGATCTCATATTCTCTGTGGATTCATCCCGAATCTCTAAGAGTTTTCGTGCTTTTTTATCGTTGGTATCGTTGATATTTTTTCCTTCTTTGTTGAACTCGGTAAGCACTGCATCAGGAAAAAATGTATTCTGCAATGTCTGTACGGTGATATTCTTTTCGATATCCCTTTCGATACGTGTTTCTACGATTGCTTCCTGTCCATAATATTTCAGTAATTCTTCACTGATTTTCTCTTTGATTGCTGCTTCGAAGCTTTTTCCGTCTTCTGCTTTTTCCAATGTTTCCGCAAAATTGCTATCGAGGATGTTCTGTGCTTTGTCTGTAAGAAAATCTATCGTCGGTAATTTGACTCCGAGATTGGTTTTGCCACCAGCTCATTCTTTGAAGACGAAACTTTGGCTTACTTCATCGAAGTTGAGAAAGTCATCTGATTGTAGTGAAGCTTCCGGATCCGTCAGATTGTAATAGAATCCAACTTCGCTACCGTTGATATTCCCTTTCATATGTAGGATATCATCTCCATCTTCGTTTTCGCTAGCGTCTCCTTTGTCTATACTGAAGCCGTCTTGTGTATCTATCGCAAAATCTTTGTCAAAATTGCTTTTGTTGACGATACTGGTGCTACTGTCAAAATATTTTGCTAATCCAGTGATACACGTTCCCAAGACTCTTTGTTTAGCAAATTCTTTTGTTTGTGTAGGTAATTCCTCTTTGATGCTTTTGATTGCGCTTTCGTATCTGTCATAGATTTCATTTAGTGTTCCTTCTTGTATTTTAATTGCTTCTTCTGGTGTTTTATCGTAGATCTCTTTGTATTTTTTGAGGTCATCTTTTTTTTCTGTAAATTCCTGTCTCTCTTTTTCATCATCGATGAATTTTATGTACATATCGAATTCTTCATCGAAATCTTTCGTTTCGGGGAGGTTAGGCGTGGAAAGTTTGTTGAGCGTAGGGGAGTTGTCAGAATAATTTAATTCTGATGCGATTTTATCTGCGTTGTTTGGATTACTCATTTCTTCAAGATTAGTTGGATCTCATAAGTCTTCTCTCAATTGTTTGAAATTAGTCAAGAATTCCGTCTCATCGTTCTTTCTTAAAGTTTTCTCATATTTCTGTTCAAATACCAAGAACTTTGCGTATTCATCTAGATTTAATCCGTTTTGTTCCAACTTTTGTTGGGTCTCTTTGCTAATTTTTCCTTTTCATGTATTGATTTCTTCCGAGGTTGGTTCAGGGTAGTTGGCTTTATTGAGTTTATCGTAGGATTCTTTGGTTGTTCTCCGTGATTCTTTAATTTTTTCTCATTCTAATTGTATTTCTTTTTTATTATCTACATCATCTTTTTTATTATCTACATCATCTTTTTTATTATCTACATCATCTTTTTTATTAT
>CAZLLU010000064.1:0-1706 GCA_964560855.1 uncultured Candidatus Peribacteria bacterium
TGAAATGCATAAAAAAGGAATCTATCATAGAGACTTATGAGGAAGTCTAAGAAATGTTCTATTTAGTGAAGATGAAATCGTGTATATAATAGATTTTGGTAAAGCTATAAAAAAACATCCAGATCAAACAGATAAGGATGTGTATAGAGAAGTGAAAAAGGATCGCATCTTGGAATATGTCGATGATGAAGAAATATTTCAGCTTATAGATGCATATACACAAGAATAGTGATTAATCTCTGTATCGTTCCTTGAATTTTTCATATTGGGATAGGATATGTGCATAAGCTTCTAGCCCGATTTTTTTTATTTTCATGAAAATTTTAGGCCGATAATCGCCGAGATATGATCAGCCGATAATCCAATCCAGAAGCCGGCTGTTGAATCTTCTCTCTCGTTCTCTGAGTTTTTTACGCATACAGTATGTATAAAAAAACACTTGTAATTATCAAATCAAAAAAATACAATTCCATAAATATATTTGCTTCCTATGATCGCGGGATTTACTTCGTGTATATTCGTGAATATGGAATATAAAAGTTTGGAAAGTTTAGAAATATAAAATATAATGAAAAAAATATTTTTTCTGTTTATTGTTTGTATATGAATATCGGGCTATGCATGGTCGTTTAATTTTTCTGGTTGTGAGGAGAGGAATTTTACTGTAACGGCATATTATTCTCCTGAACCAGATCAGATTTTTTACTATAAACCATCATTCCAAGACGAAGTTGCTTTGAATGGCGAAGGGCATACGTGAGCTTCAGGGAAAAAGGTATTCAATGGTATGCTGGCAGCGCCAGCGACGTATCCTTTCGGATCAGCTATCTATTTCCCAGGAATAGGTATGGGTGAGGTGGCGGATAGAGGAGGAGCAATTGTCTTGTCGTGAGAGAGGGGACAGAATGCTGACCGTATCGATATTCGGATGGGCAGGTGAGAAGAGGGGTTGATCAGAGCATTAACGTTTGGAAAAAAACCCCTAAAAGGACGATATTGTACTCCTTCAGTCGTAAAAAGCAAAAAAAATATAGCTTTGGATCTTGATGCTGTTGCAAGTGCTCCAAAATACTTTTTTGACATGGCAATATGGATCCAAGAGCTTAAACCATGAAGAAACGATATCCGGGTCTGGACCTTACAAAAATATCTCAATAAATTAGGGTATCTTGATTTTAAACATCGACATGGTGACTACGATTCCTATACCAAAAAAGCACTCTGTAGATACCAAGTAGCCAAAAAAATTGTATGAGCAAAGCATCCTGATTGCGGTACTTTTGGATCAAGAACTAGATATGCTATGAAACTCGATGTCCAGAACAAATGATTGTTGCCTGCAAACCTCTCCACCAAAGGCACTTTCGCTGCGTTACTTGAACTCGCTCAATATTATAATGGCAAGCCTTCAAATAGTGTAGAGCGTAGCGTGCAGAGTGTAGAAAAAAAGCTCTGAACCCCGAACCATGAATCCTGAACTAAAGAATCTTCTAAGCCAAAGACTTTCCAATTCTACAGAGCATATAGCAAAGGCCAGCAATCTTCCGAGATCAAGATATTGCAGACATTTTTGCAGGGACAATGAATATACGCTTGAGCTCTAGATGGGGTATATTCCAAAAAAACCATAGATGCTGTTTATGAATTTCAAAAAAAATATTCTCTGATTTCCGATAGCGATCCACTCGCATTGAGAGGATACCTCG
>CAZLLU010000065.1:0-1703 GCA_964560855.1 uncultured Candidatus Peribacteria bacterium
GTATAATCTCATTTTAATGGGTTTTTTTTCATGACGAAAATCCTTCGCAACCCGACCCGAATTGCATCAAAGATCACCAATGAGAGTGCAACAATTAATGTTCCGATCTTGGCTCCTCCGACGACGGAGAGATAGGCGAGCGCAAATCCGAAAAACATAATTCCTACATCTCTGACTAGTCCCAATGGTTTGTATTCCACGATGGTGGACACGAGTGCGATGACAAAAAGCACGAAAGAAATATTTTTTACAAACAGCAATATCTGCATATTTGCTTCAGTAAAATTCGTATATTCTCTGAAGACGACAAATTCTATAAGCAATAAAATAGTCAAAAATCCGATACTGGAAACGCCACTTGCTTGGCCGTAAATTCCATCAAACCAATTGATAGCGTTGATGCAGAGGATAGACCAAAGCGCGAAACCGATAGCTAATAGTCGTTGCGGCATGACCCGAACATTTCCATTAATAATAAATTCTTGCGGACCGAAACTTCATATCCAGACCGCCAACAACGCACCTGCTATATGTCCGATCAATCTGAATATCGGCGGAATTTTAAAATTGATTCTTCCTATATAATTCAATTCTTCCAGGAGTTCAAAAATCACGATCGGCAATGAACCGAAGATCAAGCCTCGAAAAAGATTGCTACTCAGATACTGTGGAAAGAGGATAGCTATACTTACAAAAAATCCCACATAGACAAAAATTCCTTGGATAGTTGGTACGGGTTCTCTTGTGTTTTTGAGATCATTTCCTGGTTTGTCCAATACTTTAAGTCGACGAAATAATTTCAGTCCAATCCGAGCGAATGCAATAGCAATAACAGGAACTAATATATAGTTCATGATAAATGATAGATGATAAATTTAGCTTAAAGTTTAAAGCCACAAGTTTAAAGCCACAAGCATAAAGCTGTGTATTAGCCAATAAGCAGCTTTGAACTTTATGCTTTCTACTTTTCACTAAGATAGAGTGTAGTGTTTTGGAGAGAAATTTCTAATAGAAAATATCCCTTGTTTTTGTGTAATAAAAGAATACATATTTTGGTATGAAAACACCTCTTTCAACAACGACAACAACTACCACAACAACCATCGCATAATGGTAGGAGTTCGTTATTGGAAAATCTATAACTCCTACCGCAATATTGAGTAGGATTTTTTTAAACTTTATAGCTATATGACCATGGAAGAAGCTATTTTGAAACCTCGTCATTCATTATCGCATATCTTGGCGCAGGCAGTGCAGAGGTCAGTCGATCCTCATGCAAAACTCGGTATCGGACCAGCGATAGATACTGGATTTTATTACGATTTCATTTTCTCAGAGGGAGTGGAATTCGGCGATGAAAATCTGAAAGACCTGAATAAAGTGATGACCAAAATCATCAAGGAGAATCAGCCTTTTCATAGAATAGAACTTGATTATGATCAGGCAAAAGAAATCATCAAGATGCTCGGAGAAGAGTTTAAGATTGACCTGATCGACGAGTTCAAAAAGGAAGGTGAAACAGTTTTTTCGTACTACATCAACACCATCCCTACCGCTGCAAAGGATAAATTATTGAAGGATAGTAAACCTGAATATCTCGAAAGATACGAAAAAATAAACGAACAACTCAAAAAATTCTGAATTCTGAATTCTGAACTCTGAACTCAATTCGTGACCTTTATCGATATGTGTGAATGACCTCA
>CAZLLU010000066.1:0-1383 GCA_964560855.1 uncultured Candidatus Peribacteria bacterium
ACGAAGCTGGATTATGACAACAACAAAATAATTATCGATATGGCAAATAGCTTTCAATATTTCGACAATAAAGTTCCCATATGATATCTCTACGATAGCTATGGCGGCATCGGATACATAGGAGGAGCACTGAGTGGACACGAAAATCTGATAGACTATCTTAATGGAGGGGGATCGATAAACAGCGGATTCACCTATTCAGGAGCCACGATAGTATCAAATAATAACGATCGATCCACAACCATAGAAAGCGGAAACGCAGCGATGGAAACAATGCGGAATCTCATCATCCAAGGCAGCGTGTGATTATCAAAAGTCATGGAAGAAAAAGAGAGAACATCATTTCTCGGTAACGTCAACGAAAAGACCGTTATCTATAATGGAAGCGATATCAATTCTTCGACCGTAATCAATGTTGCGAGACAGAGAGCACAAGAACTCTGCCAAGGAAAGACGCCTTTCACGTCAGATTTCATAGTAACGACAAGTATAGATGACAACATTATTTGTGCACAAAATTGCGACGTCACAATAGATCTCACAGACGAGACAAGCTATGCAAACAAGACCATCATAGCCAAAAACGGAAATATCATATTACAAAGCGGTATGGATGAAAGCTCACCATCACTTGATATCTTCATCGATAAAGGATTACTCTACCTGGATAACGGAGCAGGATTGGTAAGCTTCGATAACCAAGGATTCCCTTCTTCGTCAGGAGTCAGTTCTTGAATATATCTCAAGGGAATCTTCATCATCAATGGATTGGTGCTTGCAGGAAATATATGAACAGAAAGCAGTTTTCAACACAAACTCCATCTCCAAGGAAAGATTACCATGCTCAATACGCCAACATTACCGACCCAAAGAAGAATAGATCAGATAGAAAGTCTTCTCGGCACAAACAGCTACAACGGATATATCAACCTGCAAGATGTTTTTGCGTGGACATGTGGATTAAGCGGCACAGGAAGCGACAATACGCCATGCACCAGCGACAGCATCATTTCTACAATACCGCTAGTCATATTAAACGGAAACTATTCATCCAATCTTTTGCAACGATAGAACTTATAGAGAGATATAAAATCACAATAATCTCCAATATCCACCTCGGCAAGTCAAATGCACGCACCAAAGAATTAACTAATTTTTCTATATAATAATATATCTGACAGAAAGAACATTCAACAGATAGAGAGAAAAAAAAGACATATCCCTTTCACCGAAAAGATCGAAGATCCAACCCAAAAAAATATCTTTTCAAAAAAACGATATCGCACAAAACACCAATTTAGTCATCCAATACACAATGTAGTATTGCTATTTGTACCATTATCACTTCTATAACAACATTTAATGTCGCACAGAAGGTAGTTA
>CAZLLU010000067.1:0-1247 GCA_964560855.1 uncultured Candidatus Peribacteria bacterium
TTCTAAATTTTAAATTCTAAATTCTAAATTAAGGATGTATGCTGTTGTAGAACTCAAAGGACATCAATATATTGTACAAGAAGGCGATACTATCACGGTAGATAACGTCGATCTTGCTGAAGGAGAAAAACTTGTCATCGACAATGTTTTGCTTGCATTTGAGGAAAAAGGAGAGAAGGTCATCGTTGGTACTCCATATATCGCGAAAGCTAAAGTAGAATGTGTTGTTAAGGGCAATCAAAAAGGCGAGAAAATCAGAGTCATCAAATTTAAGAGAAAAAATAGATACCAAAGAACGATTGGCTTTAGAGCACACCAATCGCTTTTAGACATTAAAAAAATCACTGTTAATGGGTAAAGAATGAGTCTTGGAACGAGATGGAGAAGTTCTCGAAGTGTTACCTGCAGGGTTCTTTAAGGTTAAACTTAAAGACGTAGACACCCTTGTCCGCTGCAAGAAGTCATGAAGAATGAGTCAATCCAATATCTCTATCATTACGGGAGACCGGGTCAAATTGGAAATCAATCAATATGATATGAGCCAATGACGTATCGTCTTCAGATATAATGATTACAACAAGACCAACCCTATCCAACATCAGTGACCACGCCCATGAGACCATCAATGACAACGCTACACAAGAAAATAATACACTTTATTTAACATTAATCGTTAATAAGATGAAAGTCAAAGCTTCTCTAAAAAAAAGGTGCATGTACTGCCAAATAATCAAAAGAAAAGGAAGACTGTACATTATTTGCAAAAAGAACGCAAGGCATAAGACTAGACAAGGATAATTTTATTTATTGTTCAATTTAACGCATGTTTAGATTATCAGGACACGTTTTACCAGAAAATAAATCCATCTGGATCGGGCTCACTTCCGTCTATGGTATCGGACTCAAAAGATCCAAGACCATCCTTGATGATGCGAAGATTCCGCATATGAAAAAAGTAAAGGATATCACTGAAGACGAACAGAAGAAAATCCTCGAACAGATACAGAAATATATTCTCGAGAACGACCTCAAGAGAGAGGTAGCATTTGCTATCAAGAGATTAAAGGAAATCAAGTGTTACAGAGGTATGAGACACAATCTCGGTTTGCCTGTGAGAGGACAATTGACGAGAAAAAACGCAAAAACTGCGAAAAAACTCATGGGAAGGTCAAAAGTAAGACCAGTACTTAAGAAATAATAATGCTAAATGTTGAATGCTAAATGTTAAATAAAAGAATCTTTCACTT
>CAZLLU010000068.1:0-1112 GCA_964560855.1 uncultured Candidatus Peribacteria bacterium
TTTAATTTTTTCTCATTCTAATTGTATTTCTTTTTTATTATCTACATCATCTTTTAATATATTACTAACATTAATTATTGTTGTGTTTCCATTGTTTTTTTCAAAAACATCTATCATTTCTATTATTTTTTTTACTTTTTCATCGTGTTCAATTTCTTTGTTTGCTCTGTAAAATTTACTAATTTTTTCATCTCATTGTATAAATTTTTTTATAGATTCTGTTGTATATGTGTTTTTTATTTGAGGATCGTTTAATATATCAGTAAAAAAAGATTCCTTTATAGGATCTTTAAATTTTTCTTGTAAAACATATTCTATTGTGCTGTTTTTGTTGATGTTTTCTTGTTTTACAATTTCTTTTTGTTCTTGGTTGTTGTTATTTTCTATGCTCATTGTTTTCGAATGGTGAAAATAAACATCTTTATTATATTGGTATATCTCTTTTTTGTCAAATTTATTTGACTTTTTTTTTAATATATATACAATTATCTTGTTTTTATATAAGATATATTTTTTATGGTTAATAAAATCCAGTCTACATTGCCCAATAAAATATTTGGACGTTCTAAAAATACTGTTGCTGGTATTATTTTCTCTGTATTGAGTGTGATGTGATTGCAAGATGCAGTAGCACAAACTTCTACTTTTCAAGATGATCTTAAAAAACCAAATATCGAGATAGCAAAAAAAGATCCAGTGATTGATTATATGTATAAAAATGTATCTTCTTATTATCCTGATGAAAAATGATATATTGATCAATTATTTTATCAATTTGAGTCACAGACACGTCTAGATACCGCCTTAGTATTTCTTGATCAGATATATAAAGAAGTTGAAAAACAATGATTGGATAATAAAAAGAAACTTCAAGTAGTAATTTGTTGTTTTGAATCGACATTGTTGTGATGACAATTTTATGATAGGCATGAAAATGAAATAGACGATTCAACTTTTGATTATATTATGAAATTTGATAAACGATATACTGAATTTTTAAAAAGATATTTTGATAGAGTTCAAAATCGTATGGAAGAACTTTTATTAAGAATAAAGGAATTAGATGAACAATCTAAACAATTAGATGAAAGTATTAGTCAAAATTTTATTGA
>CAZLLU010000069.1:0-1022 GCA_964560855.1 uncultured Candidatus Peribacteria bacterium
CCTTCGGACATCTCCCCTTACAAGGGGAGACAGAAACTCCTCTGTCCGGAGTTTATCCCACATGTTTTTGCGGGAGACTTCTCCCCTTATCCCGCTAAAGACGGGACAAGCAAGGGGAGACAAATTTTTTTGTTCTTCGGCTTTTCTAGTTGTAAGGAGAGATAGAAAGAGATCTTTCTTCTATTTGTGTCTGTAAATCTATGATTACAGCATCCAACAGATAGTCTATCTGATTGTTGGTATATCTAATTATCTTTATTCCTAATTTTTCTAGATATTGTGTCCTTATCGCATCTTCTCTATATTTGTATTCATGACTACGATCATCTATTTCTATGCCTAATTTTAACTCGTGGCAATAAAAATCTAGAATATATTTACCGATAGGCTTCTGTCTTAAGAATCTATATCATGTTCATTTTTTTCTTAACACTAAATTCCATATTTTACCTTCTTGTTTGGTCATTGTATACTGATTTCTATTTTCTCTAGCAAAAACCTTATTATAAGGCTTATAATAAAGGATCATATTATATAGTACATCATAAAATCAGATGAGAGCATATGTATCTAAAAAATGAAAAAAACTAACAAAAGAATGAAAAATTACAAAAATCACAAAAAGTATTTTTGTCAAGTAAATCTGGCCTGTAAAGGTCGAATTTTTTGTTTTTCTGTGTGGCGGGAGTATAATTAGACTAAGAAACTTAGCATAAAGTTTTAAGCCTTAAGTATAAAGCTGTACTCTAGCCAATAAGCAACTTTAAGCTTTAAACTTATAGCTTAAAACAAAAGAATCATTTATCATCTATTATTAAGCACATGGCCTTCACAAGCAAAAACTTACAGTACAAAAAAGGCGGATTGAGTTTCCTCAAAGGAGCTACATTCTTCTTTCTTGGAATGTCCTGCGTACTTTTCATGACGCAAGCATTTGATATCACTCCTGTCGTGACGCAGATCCAGTCATATTTCAAATCCATTATCCTAACGCCAAATGGTACCAATACCGCAGCTACAGG